>CAZYZC010000135.1:0-3955 GCA_964650985.1 uncultured Planctomycetia bacterium
GCACTTCCGTCGCTAAACGAAAATGCCTTGTTTATTAATGGTGGTGAGGGAAGGATTCGAACCTTCGAAGGCTTGCGCCGTCAGATTTCAAGTGCCCTCAAGTTACCTTAAGGCTTGGACTATCTCATCTTCATGGCTTTCGCTTTAGAAGGCGGGTATATAGTCTCTGCACATTTACCTGCGATTTCTCGCAAGATTTAGCTCAGGATTGCCCTCGCTTTCGCGTTCGGGTTTCCCTGAATTAGCCCGCTTTTCAGCCCCGGATTTCTCCGAAGCGCTGCGTTTAATACACAGTCTGATCCATTTGACCGCTTTGGTACCTCACCAAAAATTTCGAAGAAATTTTTGATCCTGAGGATGCGAGAAAAACGAGCATCCGAAGGACCTTAAAATCTATTCTGCTCAAAGAACAATCTCTATCTAATTCGCCAATAGCGAAAAAACGTATTAAGTCTTACCTATCAAACTAAATTTCTTGCTTCTGGAAAATCCCTGGATCCCTAACTCTCTTTTACGTGCAGCTGACTTTGTACTACACTCTTCCTGATAAAGCAACCCGACCGGAAATCTATATTTTGTAAATCTGCATCCGGCACCTCTATTATGTGCCTCAACTCGCTTTCGTACATCGTTAGATATGCCAGTATATAATCTATCGTCTTTACACTTGATGATATAAACAGACCAGGGCTTTCGTTCCATATTTGATTTTAGGTCCTTCGCTTCGCATAAAACCCTCCTATTCGTCGGATTTTATTGCTCGCTCAGGATCAATCCCGCCTTCGGCGGGATTGGAGCTAGCAGAGGGGATCGAACCCCCGACCTACGGTTTACAAAACCGTTGCTCTACCAGCTGAGCTATGCTAGCGTTATGAAAAGCCTCACCCCAACGTCTTCAAAACCTCGGGCAACTTGTTTAAAAGATCGGTCGCTAAAAGCGAAAGAGCGCCCTTCTCCTTCACCGCGGCGTCGCCGGCCATGCCGTGATAATAAACTCCGAGGACGGAGGCCGTAAAAAGATCCAGCCCCTGAGCCGCGAAACCCGCTATCATGCCCGTAAGCACGTCTCCCGTACCGCCGGTCGCCATGCCGGGATTGCCAGTCTGGTTCTCGTATAGCTCTCCGTTAGGCCCGGCCACAATAGTGTTATTGCCTTTTAAAACCAAGACCGTATTATACAAAGCTGCGGTCGCTAACGCAATATCTTTTCTATTGCCCTGTATTTCGGCAACATCCTTGCCGGTAAGCTTTGCCATCTCTCCGGGATGCGGCGTCATTACGACCGGCGCTTTCAGGTCCTTAAAAATATCCGGATGCCCCGCGACGGCATTTATCCCATCTGCGTCGAGCACTATCGGCTTATTGAGCTTGGCTACGAGATTTCGCACGAGATGTTGGGTCTCTTTGTTCCGGGATATCCCGGGTCCGATCGCCACCGCGGTTAAATTTTGCGAAAAACTCAAAAGCTCTCTCTCTGCCAAGAGGCTCAGAGAATAATCCTTTGTTTCAAAGAATGGTTTTACCATGACTTCCGTAAGCTTGACCGCCATCACATCGTATATGCTCCTGCCTATTGCAAGCGTGACGAGTCCCGCGCCTGAAAGCGCCGCAGCCTGACTGGTAAGATACGCGGCTCCGGTATAGCCGGCCGAACCCGCTATGACGAGTACATGGCCGAAGTCGCCTTTATGCGCCGCCTCTGCCCTTTTCGGGATTTTCCTTATGGCTTCGTTTATCGTCATCATGCTTTCTTCCTCAATAGTATTACGCTCGCTATGGCGTAGTTCTTGGAATGCGACATACTTACCACTATGTCGTCTATCTTCTTCTTTTTTTTAAGCTTCAGCGCGTCTCCTCTGAATTCTATTACCGGCTTGCCTTCGGAATTATTTACCACCTCTATGTCTGTCCACCTTATGGGAAATTTATTCGGCTCGCCGAAAGCCTTAACGACGGCCTCTTTGGCCGCGAAACGCGCGGCGAAGTGCTGCTCCGAAAACCTTTTCGACGTCGAATACTTGATCTCGCGCGCCGTGAATATCTTCGAGACGAAGCTATTGCCCCATTTTTTAACGGCGCCGCGCATCCGCGGTATCTCTACTATGTCTATTCCTGTCCCCGCTATCATCCCGTTACATCTCCGGTAATTCAGTTACCCCTTAAATAACCGCTATTCATACCAAGAGATGTAACGGGAATCACTTTACCCGTCCTATCATCTCTTCGACTGCCAAACCGATACCCGCGAATACCGCTCTCGATATTATCGAGTGCCCGATATTGAGTTCGTTTATTCCGTCTATCACCGCGACATCGATCACGTTGTCGTAGTCGAGGCCGTGGCCGGCATTTACCTCGAGGCCGAGAGAAAGGCCGTAGCACACCGCTTTTTTCAGGATAGAAAGCTGCTTAATCCTGGCCTTGCCCCTTTGGGCGTTGGCGTACTCACCGGTGTGTATCTCTATTATGTTGGCGCCGGCCTTTACAGACGCGTCTATCTGTTTTAGGTCCGGATTTATGAACAGGCTTACATCGATGCCTTTGGCCCGTAGCCTCGATACCACGGAACTGACCTTGGCGATATTCTTTCTCACGTCCAGACCGCCCTCGGTCGTTATCTCCTGCCTCTTCTCAGGAACGATAGTCGCCTGGTCGGGCTTTATCCGGCACGCAAAATCGACGATATTCTTCGCGACCGACATCTCGAGGTTTAGCCTCGTCCTGACAGTCTTCCTAAGCTTTATCACGTCCGCATCCGTGATATGGCGCCTGTCCTCCCGCAAATGGCATACAATAGAATCACAGCCAGCTTCTTCACATAGCCGCGCCGCTTCTACCGGGTCCGGAACAGCCGCTTTACGCGCCTGCCTTATCGTAGCTACGTGGTCTATGTTGACTCCGAGCTTAGCCATATATCTTATTAACCCCTCTTGGCCCCTGATATCTTTTCGGTGATCGTTACGGCGTCCCTTACGGCCTTCACGTCGTGTATGCGGAGTATCCGCACGCCTTTAATGACCGCCGCCACGCAGCTGGCTATGGTGCCGGCCAGTATGTCGTCAGCGCCCGGTGAATCCAACAGCTTACCGATGAATGACTTCCTCGAAGTCCCGACGCATAACGGAAGGCCGAGATTCTTAAATTCTTCCAGCCGGTTCAATATCTCCAGATTCTGTTCAACCGTCTTCCCAAAACCTATTCCGGGATCTATGGCCACCGAGTCCTTCTTTACTCCGGCCTTGAAAGCCTCGTTGGCCGAAAACCTCAAGCTATCCCTTATCTCGCTGATGAGATTGGAATACCTGCAGGAGTCCTGCATGTTTTCCGGGCGGCCCTTCATATGCATAAGGATCATGCCGGCCCCGTACCTTGCGGCGACACCCGCCATATCCTTGTCGTACTTCAATCCTGAGATGTCGTTGACTATCGAGGCGCCGGCCTTAAGCGCGGCTTCCGCCACCCTGGACTTTTGCGTATCCACGGAGATCGCGGCCTTTGTCCTGCCCGCGAGTTTTTCTATCACGGGGATCACCCGGCGGATCTCCTCTTCGCACCGGACTTCCTTCGCTCCCGGACGGGTCGATTCGCCGCCCACGTCTATTATATCGGCTCCCTCGCCCGCCATTTCGATGCCGTGGGCAATCGCCGTATCCTTATCAAAGAACCTCCCGCCGTCTGAAAAAGAATCGGGCGTAACGTTCAGCACTCCCATAAGGAGCGTATGATTACTGCTTAGGAACTTCATCTTTTACTAGGCCCAGAAGAGCCCTTATCTCTTCAACCTCCATCACTTCCTTTTCCAGAAGTTTCCCGGCCAGGACCTTCAGCTTATCTTTATGCTTCATAAGCTCACTCTTGGCGCGCGTATAGCATTCATCGATTATCCTGCGCACCTCCTGGTCTATCAGAAGGGCCGTCTGGTCGCTGTAATTGCGCTCTTCCATCAAATCACGGC
>CAZYZC010000136.1:0-3949 GCA_964650985.1 uncultured Planctomycetia bacterium
CTGACGAAGCTGTATGCCTCGGCGCGCTTGGCCTCCTCAAGCCAATAGGTGGATATCGGTTTGCGGCCTTTAGGCATATCTCTCATGACCGACATATCGAGATCGCCGTACACGGTCAGCGCCAGCGTTCTCGGTATGGGGGTGGCCGTCATTACAAGGATGTGAGGGTTGCCGCCTTTCTCCTTAAGGAGTTTCTTTTGTGTCACGCCGAACTTGTGCTGTTCGTCTATCACTGCAAGCCCCAGGGATTTAAACTTCACGCCCTCTTCTATGACCGCATGCGTCCCCACCACCACATCTATATCGCCTGACCTGATCTTGGCATAGGTCTCGGCCCTGGACTTCGGATCCATCCCGCCCACCAAAAGCGCGACCGATATGCCGAGCGGTAAGAGAAGCTCGCTTAAGACTATGAAGTGCTGGCGCGCCAGGACCTCGGTAGGCGCCATGACGGCGCCCTGGAATGAGTTCTCCACGGTAAGGCCGAGCGCGTACGCCGCTACGATAGTCTTCCCGCTGCCGACATCGCCCTCCAGGAGCCTGTTCATCACCCGACCCGATGACATATCCCGCTCTATATCGGCCATGGCTTTCTTCTGTCCTTCGGTAAGAGCGAAAGGAAGCGACTTCACAAGGCCTCCGGTCAATTCTCCCGACAACCTGTGGCTTAGCCCTCCTCCGGCGGACGAAACGAGATCCTTCTTCTTCAGAGCCAGGGCAAGCTGCAATATAAAAAACTCGTCGAAGACTATGCGCCTGTAGGCCTTTTCGAGATTTCCGGAACTGGACGGGAAGTGTATGTTGGAGACGGCAAATTTTATATCGACAAGTTTGTCGCGGGCTATTATGTACGCCGGCAGCGTTTCAGGAACGGATCTCGAATACTCCGTCACAGCTTCATGAGTAAGCGTCCGGAGATACTTCTGGGTGATATCCTTTGTAAGCCTGTAGACCGGAACGATCCTGCCCATATTGAGCGACTCGGCACCGGCCTCTTTTACGATCTCGTATTCGGGCTGCACTATCTGCACCCGGTCGTAGCGTTCCACTTTGCCGTAAAGCACCACCGTGGATCCCGGCTTCAAGTAGTCGGCGAGGTAGGGCTGGTTGAACCATGTCGCCTGTATGAACCCCGTGTCGTCGGCGATGGCCAGATGGAAGACCCTGCCTCCGCTCTTGGCCACGCGGGATCCGGTCGTAACTATCCTGCCCCGGACTGTCTGGTACTCGCCGGTCTTTAAGTCCTTTATATCCGTGAAGACGGACCTGTCCTCGTATCTGGCCGGAAGATAGTATAAAAGGTCGAGAGCGGTATTTACGCCTATCTCCGCCAGGAGGGCAGAGCGCTTCGGGCCGACGCCTTTAAAATATCGGACGGGGGTTTCAAGCGGTCTAAATTTATCTTGCATCATTTGCCTTCATGTGATACCATAACACAAAAATGGAGCCAAAATAATGTCAAAAATATGCGCAATATGCGGTAAAAAACCCGCAGCGGGTAGAACGATAAAACGCCGTGGGTTGGCAAAGAAAAAAGGCGGCGTCGGCATGAAGATCACCGGTATAAATATCCGCCGGTTCCTGCCTAATCTTAAGAACGTACGCGCTATCGTTAACGGCACCCCTATGCACATCAGGGTATGCGTAAAATGCTTAAAAGCCGGTAAGGTCAAAAAAGCGATATAATACTCAGGGATGATATTAGCACATCCTGTATCGTTTTTCAACCCACCCCTGACTCCGGCGGCGCTCTCGGCGCGGGCGGAGCGAGGGGCGATAAGGCCATAGATGCCTGAAGATAGCACTGGCGGCAGGAAATTTTCGCAGGAAGAGGCAAAACTCATAAGCCTCGCAAAAAGGTTCCTTCGCCAGGTATCGGTCGCCACCAAGAACTTCAGGATGTTCGGCGAATCCCACCCATTCCTTAAAAGCAGCGTAAATAACGCCTCCGAACTCTTAAGGTCCGTACTCCTCATGAAAGAAAACGCCACATTCACCTTCATGGAGACTTCGTGCCTGATAGAAGATGTTCCCCTGAAGGATCTCGATCTTAAGACATACTCCTTCCTGACCACCGCAAAGGAATGCGGCATAACGAGCCTCACATTCATATCCGGCATTACGGATAAGGAGCTCTTAAAGCTTCTCAAGGTAATTTCCGACGGGCCTAACGCCATACGCAAAGCCGGCGGCCTGGCCGGTTTCATACAGCAGGAAAACATATCCCACATCAAGGCCGACGAGATCTTCTTCAAAAAGGTAAGCAAAAAAGAAGAGGCGTCCCGCGAAGCAAAAAAACACCTCGAAGACTTCCTTATAGTAAACTACCTGATGGGAAAGACCGCGATGTCAAAGGATGACATCGCTTCAATGGTCGGAGAGGTTACCGTCGATCCTAAACGCATGGGAAAGATCCTTTCGGATGTCGCGCTTTCCGGTAAGGGCGCCTCCGGCCAAGGGCCGGGTTCGGGCGGGGGTTCCGGCGAAGGTTCCGACTCTGGTTCGGGATCCGGCGGAGGCTCAGGCGCTCGGTCCGGAGAAGACAGCGAGGACGATTCCGCAGGCATAGCGTTCGCCAAGGCGGGCATAGAGAAGATCGCGATAAATATAAAGAACGTCCAGGGCAAGTCCTACGAAGAGGTAAAGCGGCACATAGAAAGCCTCATAATGTCGCTTGAGCCTTCCGTCCGGAGAAGAGTAATAGACTCAAAAATGCCGATCTCGGGCACCTCGGACGATCTTATAGGCGACATACTGCGCGAGGTCTCCGACGATGTCGTCATGGAGATTATAACCTCCGATATCGCAGAGAAAAAGCTTTCGGTCGTACGTATAAAAAAACTGATCGAGCGTTTATTGCCCGACAAGGCGAAGCGCGACCGCCTCTTCCCTATTCTCAAGGAAAGGCTCATTAAAGCCGGCATACCGCAGGATGTCTGCTCCAAGGTATTCGACGAAAAGTTCTGGGGCGAGATGAATATCGATGAGAAGGTCGGCCGGATAATGTCGGAGAAACCCTTCTTCTGTATGGAGACCGGAATATCGGACGCGATATATAAGCTTGCCGAGGACCTCCTCACCGCAAAAAAATTCAAACCGCTTAAGTCCGTCGTCGATAAAGCTCTGGAGAACCTTAAGTCGAAAGACCCCGGCCTGAAAATCCGGTTCCTCCGGGATTTCAAAAAGACGTACATGATGCTGCTTTTGTCCAAGGATTATCCGGAAAAAGAAGCGCTCGTGAACTCCATAAGGGCGGAATGTGATAAGGATAAAGACCCGGCATTACATGAACGCTGCCTGAACATACTCTCCGACTCCGTAACGGCCTGCATGAAGAATAGATGGTACTCCCACATCCCTCCGCTCCTGAGCGCCGTGGGCTACGAGAATGTTAAGGCGGACATAACTAAATATATCAAGCTGGAGGACCTGTTTAGGGACATGCTGAATGACGCATCCCTTAACAGGCGCTACATAGAAGACATCGCAAAGGAGATAGGCCCGGACGCTACGGCAGCCCTTCGCAATATGCTCATGTCGATAGTAGCGGATGATTTCGACTCATATAAGGAGAGGTTCAATATCACGCTCGTACTGAAGAGCCTCGGCGAGGATACGGAGGACATCTTTATAAGGGAGCTTGAGTCGGAGAATACCGGCGTACTGAAGAACGCCCTCGAAGCCCTGTCTGAGATCGGGACCGGCAGATGCGTGGAAATCGTGGAGAAATTAAAGGGGCACAAGAACGCCGATATCCGCAGCCGCGCCGAGACCGCGCTGAAGCGTATCAATAAACGCGCCTAAAGACTCCTCTTTTTTCAAAACCCCTCCGACTAATTTGACAAAAAGTGAAAATCAATGTATACTAATATTCAAAAGGAGTATATTCAATGCAGGTGATGTCTTATAATACCTGTGAAATCAATCGGGAAACATCGGATAGTTTGAT
>CAZYZC010000137.1:0-3931 GCA_964650985.1 uncultured Planctomycetia bacterium
AGATGTTCTGGATCTCATTATCGAGCTCGCTCATCTGTTCTTTTAAGTTCTTTATGTTTAAGACAAGGCTTTTCAACACGATACCTCTTGCTTTAGAGGCCTTGCCTGAGTAAATGGAGTCCTTGGCGGCTTGAATCACTTTATCCGCCCAGGTTTCATCGTAGTTATTGCCCTGGTGGCCTCTGGCTACCTTTAAAAGATCTTTAGTCTTTAGGCTCTTAAAGTCAGAAGCTGTCTGATATTTGGAAAGTATCTCCGTACAGCTGATATTGAATGGATCTTTGACCAGATTTAAGAGCTCCGGGAAGACCAGATTTAGAAGTGAATAGGCTTTGCGCTTGTAGTTCTTCGTATCTCTGAGGTAGCCGTCTTTAAGGCGGATTAAGTCTCTTAAAGACTGAATATCCTCGTCAGGGATATAGGAGCCCACGGCGCAGCCGGAGCGAAGAAGGCCGGCGATGACAAGGGCGTCTATGGAATCGGTTTTAGCCTTCTTCATCATCGCTTGATGGAATTTATTGGTCTGGAAAGGGTTTAAGAGAGTTACTTTAATACCCTGTTCTTTTAAATAGATGTAGATGTTCTCCCAGAGATTGCCGGTTGCTTCAAGGCCGGCGGTTATGTCGGTTTGTGGGATATTTAGATCCGATAGTTTTTTGACAAGATTGGCGAAGTCGTCCTTAGAAGACTGGACGGTAAAGCTTTTACCTAAAGCTTCGCCCTCCGCGTCCAATATGACGCACTGGTGCGATGCTTTTGATACATCGATACCAAGGTAATGCATAACTGCTCCTTTCTTTTTTAAGGTTAGTTCTTTTAAAGCGGGCATCCTTTAGATAGTCTAACTAACATAGCCTCGAACTATCAGTGGTCTTGGGAGCCACAACGTACTAAATAAATGTTTGTCTTGTTAGACATCAAGGAAGCAACAGTCTTTTTGAATTGGTCCCTTAAGGCCAATAGGAGGTCAAGAAGTTGTCTTCCCGCTTTATAGGAATTAACCATAAGGATATTGTTATTAAAAACCAGTTCACTGTCAAGTGAACATTATACGAGGAGGCTTGTATGAATAGGCTATTTATTGTATTGGCGCTCGCCATTCAGTTTGCCGCGGCGCAGCATGTCTGGGCCCAGGGTATATGGGCGGGGAAGGACGGTAATATACGCAGTATTGATACCCGGGGGCTTGTCACCGATAAGGGCGCGCTGTATCTTGCGACGCGCAATGAAGTCTATGTCGCCCGGGACCCGGGCGATAAATGGGAGCCTGTCTTCGCGCTCCCCTCAGGCGAGAACGAGATAAGCTGTATCGCGGGCAGGGCCAGGGGTATATATTTAGGCACCCGCCGCGGCCTTTACAGGACGGATGACCGCGGTAAGACATGGAAGAGCGTCTTTAGGACGATCCTACCCGATAAGAACAATGTGCTGGCGATCTCGGTATCGAAAGACGATCCGGCGTTCGTGGTGATCGGTACCGCGAGAGGAATCTTCCTGAGTATGGACTCGGGGTCGTCGTGGGCCGATATAAGCGGAAGGCTCAAAAACATACGTATAAAATGCGTGCTGGCGGGTAAGGGCGCGATATATGCCGGCGGTGACGGAGGGTTGTATATATCGAACGCCTCTGGCGGGAATTGGGAGCGCAGTTATATAAAAAGTACGGCCGAAAGAGGAGAGTCTCAAGGATCTTCCTCGGGGGCCGAATACGAGCCCGAGGAATACGGTGAAGGAGTAAGCTGCATAGCCGTTACCGATACAGCTATTTATGCCGGCGTGGGCAGAGAAGTCCTGATGACTTCGGATGGCGGCAAGGCCTGGACAGCGGTCCCGGGCGGCGGCCTGTCCGGAAGCGTAAATGATATCGCCGCGCCGTCTGAGTCCGGCCGTATATACTGCGCCACCACTAAAGGCGTCTTTGAATACGAAAAAGATAAAAGCACGTGGCATGAGCTGTATAAAGGATTCGACAAAGCCCTGAACATAATGAGCCTGACGATCGCCTCGGATGATGAGAATTCGCTCTGGGCTTCTACGGACCAGGGGCTCTACAAGCTCCAGAGCGGGCGGTACATAGAGGATAACTATATAGATGTAGAGAAGAGCCTAAAGAACCTTAAGATAGTATTTGATAACGAGCCCCCGTTTGCGGAACTCCGGAAAGCCGCCATAGATTATGCCGATGTGAATCCCGAGAAGATAAAAAAATGGCAGAGGGAATCGCGCCTTAAGGCTCTGGCGCCTAAGGTTTCGGTCGGATGGGATAGCGATACTTCCAATACCTACGAGATATACACCAGCGCCACCAGGGAATATACGACGATGGGCCCGGACGACATATCCAGTGGAGTGGATGTTTCTATGTCATGGGACCTCTCCGGGCTTATCTGGTCCGACGATCAGACGAATATAGACGTAAGGTCGCGACTCATGGTGCAGCTCAGAAATGACATCTTAGACGATCTTAGGAGAGCGTATTACGAGCGTAAGCGCCTCCAGTTTGATTTGATGGCAAACCCTCCCAAGGACCTGAAGTCCAGATTTGAGAAGGAGGCCCGCATCCAGGAACTGACCCAGAATATTGATGACCTGACGGGGAGTTACTTTAGTAAGCACATAAAGACCGGCGAACAGAAAAGTTAGCGTTAATAAAAATATCTTTACGCGGATTTTTTATTATGGTATAGTTGCGCTTGTTAATTATGGAGGATGTATTGATGAAAAAGAATGAAAATAAAAACGAGGCAAATAGCAAAGAGATAATTGCCGAAATAGAGAAAAGATTTGATCGGCATACCAATATATTAGCGGAACAGATGCGGCACGATGTAAAGACCGTAGCCGAAGGGCATAGTATTGTAATAAAGAAGCTCGAAGATCACGATAAAAAATTTGTTGAGCTTGACAAAAAAATAGGCAAGGTAGAATCCGAATTGCACAGTGTTAAAATGGCTGTGATGGATACCGGCCATAGGGTTGACCGCATAGAAAAGAAGCTGGATGAAAGCTTGGGTAATCACGAAAAGCGCATAACTAAGCTCGAAGAAAAAGTTTTTGTGTAAGATAATATCATCGATTTTCAAGATAAAAACCAGCCAAACCCCAAACCCAGTCCACGCCAACCTTACACGATTCAATAAATGTTAACTATACAAAAGCTAGCTCATCAGCCCTTGCCATCTTCCAATAATAGTATATACTTATAGTAGAGGACGATAATACCCCGTACCAGTCGTCGCGCACTTCGTGCGCTCCTCCGGTGCGGGGCCATGATACCTGAGCAGCGAAGCTGCGAATGGTTCATGGGCACACCATCTGAAAGGGTGGGTCGCAAAGCTAGGTTTGGACATTTCTCCGAAATGTCCAACCATCCTGTTTCTCTGGAACAGGACGAGAGCCTAAATCTGTGGATGTAAGTAAATCTGCAGACATGGTAGTCAGTTACCGAAGCTCTTGATGTATTGCGCCTATTCACTATGTAACAGATGGTGAGTAGGTTTTTTGTGTTCATTTAAATTAAAGTTTTTAAATGTTATCCACACCGGAGTTGAAACGATTCCACCCCGGGGTGGAAGGAGTACCGAAATGAAAAAGACGCTATTTACACTCATGATCCTCGCGCTACTCATGCCAATAGGCTCGGCCTATGCCTGGGGTGAGAAGGATAACTCCGACAGGCTGTCTAACAATCAGGCAGGCGTGTTCTCGCCGGGCTATATAAACGCCGCCAAGCAGCAGGCCTATAGCGTGATAAACCAGAATAACCAGTCTAAAGGCTGGTGGGAAAGCCTGGTGGACAAGGTGAAAGATAAGACATCAAACAATGTCGACAAGACCGCCAATACCAAAGTTCAGCCTGAAGTGAAGAAGAAGACTAGCGCAAAGGCCAGTACGACGACGACCGGCACTTCCGTAAATACTTCAAACGAAT
>CAZYZC010000138.1:0-3920 GCA_964650985.1 uncultured Planctomycetia bacterium
TGATATTGTTGGCGAAGGTAAATATGCTCTCGGCGTATCCGTCGTTATACTGCATGGCCACTTCCGCCTGCACGCCATCCTTCTCCTTCGCGAAATAAACCACCTTCTTGTGCAGCACGCTCTTGTTCTTATTCAGGAACTCCACGAACGATATTATGCCGCCGGAGAATTTAAACTCAACCTCTTTGCCTTTGGTGCGCTCGTCCTTCAGGATTATCTTAAGATCTTTATTAAGGAACGCCAGCTCCCTGAGGCGGTTTGACAGGATGTCGAAGCTGTAGTTCACCCCGCTGACGAATATCTCTTTATCGGCCTTGAATGTTACTTTTGTCCCGGTGTTCTTCGCCGAGCCTATCACCTTTACTTTCGACGCCGTCTTGCCGCACTTGTATTCCTGGTGGTATATCTTGCCGTCCCGCCTAACCTCGACCTCGAGCCACTCTGACAGCGCATTTACCACACTGACGCCGACGCCGTGCAGCCCTCCCGAAACCCTATATGCCTTGTGGTCGAACTTTCCGCCGGCGTGCAGCGTAGTCATTACAACCTCGAGGGCGGGCTTATTCATGGTCTTGTGTATCCCGACCGGGATACCACGCCCGTCGTCTATCACCGTCACGGAGTTGTCGGCGTGCACCACAACCTCTATAGACGTGGCATAGCCGCCCATGCATTCGTCGATCGAATTATCCACTACTTCGTACACCATGTGGTGCAGACCCCGGGACGTGGTGTCTCCTATATACATAGCGGGGCGTTTTCTGACGGCTTCTACACCCTCGAGGACCTGTATCGTCGTCGCGTCATATTTCTTTACCGCCGCGGCTTTGGCGCTCTCCCTAGACTCCACAACCTCTCCTTTTTTTACCATTTCTCTCCTTAAGTCTTATAACTTAAAACTTATATTTCTCCTATCCTGAACCTTATATTTTTTATAACCTTTTTCCCGAACTTCCCCTCGAGCCCCTTCAGTATCGCCTTCTTCCTCATGGTCAGCTCATACAGCCAGCTCGAACCGTCCACGCTCACCACCAGTTCCGACTTCTTTATAGTGACGGGCTTCGAGTGTTTCGCGGCGGCGGCTCCGGCGGCGGCCTCCCACAAAAGCAAAACCCCTTCTTCGCTCGGCCTCGAGGGAGACACGAGCTTCTTCAGCGTCTCTTTTAAAACGTCCCCTATCGCCTTTTCTTTACGTGTAGCCATGATCAATCGAGCTGCCGGGGCATCACCACATAGATATATTCCGAGCCCTCCCTGACGACGCCGGGTTTGTCCGAGTCCACCAGCTCAAAACTTATAGTCTCCTGGTCCGTCGTTTTAAGGAGGTCTATAATGTAGTTGGGGTTAAATCCTATAGCGATTTCCTTACCTTTATATTCAACGTCGATCTCTTCCTTCACCTCACCGAGAGACGGGCTGGATTTAGAGATAACCATCTTATCCTTGGAGGCCTCGATCTTCACCACCATTGATTCCGGCGTGGTGAAGAGGGCGGCCCTTTTCAAGGCCGAGAGAAAAGTGTTTTTGTTTATGATTATTTTGTTCTTTGCCTCTTCGGGGATGACTTTCTCATAATTAGGGAATTCGCCCTCTATCAGCCTGGACACGAGTTTGGTGCACCCGGTGTCGAAAAGAACCTGGTTTTCACTGTAAAATATTTTTACTCCGCCCTCTTCGCCTAATATTCTATTAACCTCATTAATCGCCTTCTCCGGCACTATAAATTTCCGCTCTAACGTCTTCGGCAGCTGCACCTTCTCCTCTATCATAGTAAGGCACCTGCCGTCGGTGGCTACAAGCCTTATATAAGAGGGTTTTATCGCGAACAAAGTTCCGTTTAGAACATACCTCACCTCATCATTAGAGACCGCGAACTCTGTCATTCTTATCATTTTTTTTAATTTTTTTTGTTCGATTTCTACAAACTCTTTGTTTTTGAATTCCGGGGGTTGGGGAAACTCTTCTTTGGGCAGCCCCATCATTTTAAATGTGGATTTGCCGCACTCTATATGAATAAGGTTGTTCTTTTTTACAGAGATTGAGATAATCTCTTTTTCCGGCAGCTCTTTTATGATATCCGAGAATTTTTTTGCCGGGATCGTTATCGCCCCGGGCACCTGCGCCTTTATGGGGGATGTGGATATTATTCCTATATCGAAATCTGTGGCTGTTAGGGTGGTCCCAGACTCCGCGGTCTCAATTAATATATTTGATAGTATGGGCAAAGTTGATTTTGAGTTTATCGCTGATTGGACAGTTTGAACTACCTTTAACAACTCTTCTTTTGTGGAACAAAATTTCATTTGAAGCCCCTTTCAACTATTATATTTATTAAAAAATAGAAGTAATAGTAGTAGTGCTTGTAGATAAGTGCATAACCATATAAACCTTACCACTATAACAGGTTAAAACCATAAAAAAACCCGCAAACCCCGGAAAGTTATCAACACGCCTAACAGTTTATCAGATCAAAACTATTCTTTGATACCCTGAATTAACTTATCAACAAGATTCTTCATCCCAGATTTCGATTTTATATCTTCTTCGATTTTATTGCAAGCATGAATTACCGTGGTGTGGTCCCTGCCGCCGAAAAACTCCCCTATTTCAGGAAGCGAATAATCGGTGAGGTGCCTCGCTATATACATCGCGATCTGCCGCGGGTACGCGATGGCTTTCGAGCGCTTCTTCGCGCGCATGTCCGAGAGCCTTATATCGAAATATTCGCTCACCTTCTTTTGGATCAGATCTATTGTGACCTTCTTCTCTCCCTCGGATATCATATCTTTTAAGACTTCTTTTACGAGGTCCACCGAGACGTCCTTCTCCACAAGTTTCGAATAAGTCACGACCCTTATAAGGGCCCCCTCAAGCTCCCGTATATTGGTCTTTACCTTCTCTGCTATGAAGTACATGACGTCGTTCGGGAGCGCTATCGTCTCTTTTTCGGACTTTTTCTTCAGGATAGCTATCCGCGTCTCAAGGTCCGGCGTCTGGATGTCGGCGACCAGCCCGTAAAGGAACCTCGATATGAGTCTCTCTTCTAAGCCGGGGATCTCTTTAGGAGGACGGTCGCTTGAAACGACTATCTGTTTGTGGGCGTCGTAAAGGGCGTTGAATGTGTGGAAGAACTCCTCCTGCGTCGCCTCCTTGTTGGCGATGAACTGTATGTCGTCTATAAGGAGTATGTCCACGGACCTGTATTTTTTCCGGAACTCCGGCGTTGAGCGGGTCTGGATGGCTTTTATCAGGTCGTTTGTGAAGGCCTCGCTCGACAGGTACAGCACTTTTGTTTTTGCGGATTTTCCCAGCGAGCGCTGCCCGATCGCGTGCATCAGGTGGGTCTTCCCCAAGCCCACACCGCCGTATATGAAGAGGGGGTTATAGGTTTTAGCCGGGGAATCGGCGACGGCGACAGACGCCGCGTGCGCGAGCCTGTTTGAAGGGCCGACAACGAAATTGTCGAACGTGTACTTCGGGTTTAAGCCGATCTCTTTGGCGTGGTCCTGCGGGTGGCGCGTGAACATGTCGAAAAATCCCGCTTTCTTCTGATCGTCGGCCTTTGTCGCCTCCTCCTCTTCTCCCAAAACAAAATCTACCTTCAGGTCCGAACCACACGCTTTGAATAAAGACGATGATAGAAGATCCATGTGCCTGTCGAGGAGCCAGGATTTGAAGAACTTGTTCGGAACCTCAAGGATCATGACGCCGTCCTTAAGGGATACGGGTTTGATAGGCTTAAACCAGATGCCATATACCTGCTCGTTCCCCAGCTCCGCCTTGATTATCTCAAGGGCCTTGGGCCAGACTACCTGCTCGTTATCAGCCACGCGATAAAGCTCCAATCCTAGTTATCCACAGCCCCGCGAACCAAATACCCACACAAAACGGACTGTTATACACAAGTTATGCACAATTCA
>CAZYZC010000139.1:0-2526 GCA_964650985.1 uncultured Planctomycetia bacterium
GTAAATAAGTACGAGCTTAAGATGAACAATCTCGGCTGCCGCGAAGACAAGAAAAAATTATCAAAGTCGCTTAAGGATTCATTATCCGAGAGCGCCGTTTCGAAGTTATTATGCGAGGATTGCAGATCCAGGCTGGCCTCCAACCCCTTAAGGGTCCTCGATTGCAAGAATGAGGGGTGTAAGGCCGTGGTGCGCTCTAACTTCAAGGAGACGGAGTTTCTGTGCGGTGATTGCGATAAACATTTTAAAGAGACACTGAGGTTCCTCGATGTCCTCGGGATCAAATATACGGTAGACCCGTATATCGTAAGAGGGCTGGACTATTACACCAGAACGGTCTTTGAGGTTACCTGTAGTTCCCTCGGCGCGCAGAACGCGATAGGGGCCGGCGGGAGATACGATAACCTCGTAAAAGATATGGGCGGCCCGGACCTGGGCGCCTGCGGATTCGCGATAGGTATCGAGCGCGTATTGCTCGCTATAGGCCCTTCGGAAGAAAAGGCCGTACAGGCCTCGGGCGGAGTTTTTATGGCGACGATAGGCGAGGCCGCTTACATAGAGGCCGTTAAGCTGGCGGAGGAGATAAGGCTTGCCGGAGTCGGCTGCTGCATAGACCACGGCGCAAGGTCGCTGAAGTCACAGATGCGCTCGGCCGATAAGATTGGCGCGGACTTCACCGTCATACTGGGAGAGGATGAGATAAAGAAGGGCGAGGCTACGCTGAGGAACATGGCGACCAAAGAACAGGTATCCGTTAAATTCGAAGCCCTCGCCGCGGTGATAAAAGAAAAGGCAGAAAAATAGGATGCTGAGGACTCATACTTGCGGTGAATTGAACGACAAAGACATTGGAAAGACGGTCGCGCTGTGCGGATGGGTGGGCTCGCGCCGCGACCACGGCAACCTCATATTTATAGACCTGCGTGACGGGTACGGCATAACGCAGGTCGTATTCAACCCCTCGCTCGACAAGGCGGTGCACGGCATAGCCGAGGCCTTGAGGCCGGAATACGTCGTGCGTATAGAAGGCAAGGTAGAGTCGAGGCCGGAGGGAACACTGAATTTAAAGATACCGAGCGGCAGGATAGAGGTGGCCGCCAAGAGCGTAGAGATTTTCAACAAGGCCAATACTCCTCCTTTCGAGATAACGGATGACACCGCGGTGACGGAAGAGTCCCGCCTGAAGTACCGGTATCTTGACTTAAGGCGCGGCGTTATGCAGAGAAATATGCGCTTAAGGCACAAGGTTTGTAAGCTCGCCAGGGACTACTTCGACTCCCAGTCCTTTCTGGAGGTCGAGACGCCGATACTCACAAAGTCGACGCCCGAAGGGGCGCGCGACTATCTCGTCCCGTCGCGGGTGAACCACGGCATGTTCTACGCCCTGCCGCAGTCGCCTCAGTTGTTCAAACAGATACTCATGGTCTCCTCTATGGACCGCTACTTTCAGATAGCCAGATGCTTCAGGGACGAGGACCTGCGCGCCGACAGGCAGCCGGAATTCACGCAGTTCGACCTGGAGATGTCCTTCGTTACAGAAGAAGATATATATGCCGTTTCGGAAGGCCTCATGAAGAAGCTCTTCAAGGAGGCTATAGGAGCAGACCTCAAGACCCCGTTCCCGCGGCTTAAGTATTCGGAATCCATGGCCAGGTTCGGGTGCGACAAGCCGGATACGCGTTTTGCCCTGGAGCTGGCGGAGATAACGGATATAGTCAGGGATTCGGCCTTCAAGATATTCCAGGACGTAGTTAAGAAGGGCGGCAGGATAATAGCGATAAACGCTAAGGCTTGCGCGTCGTATTCGCGCGGCCAGATAGACGAGCTCACCGAGTTTGTGAAAGGTTACGGCGCCAAAGGCCTGGCTAATTTTAAATGCTCCGGCGGCGTCCTGTCGTCCCAGATAGACAAGTTCTTCAAGGCGGAAGAGCTCTCCTTGATCATGAAAGCGCTCTCAGGCGAGGAGGGCGACATGATATTTATAGTCGCCGATACGAAGCGCGTGGCGTACGATTCCATGTCCAACCTGAGAAGGCTTCTGGGCAAGCGCCTTAACCTGATAGATGAAAAGAAGTTCAACTTCCTCTGGATAACGGATTTCCCGCTGTTCCAGTACAGCGAGGAGGATAAGAGGTGGGTGTCGGAGCACCATCCGTTCACTTCGGTCCATCCGGAAGACGTGAGCCTGCTGGAGAAGGGCGAGTCCATGGACAAGATAAGGGCCAGGTCCTACGACCTGGTAATAAACGGCACGGAGATAGGGTCCGGCTCGATAAGGATACACGACCGTAAGACGCAGGAGCTCATATTTAAGACGATAGGGATAACGGACGACGAGGCAAAGTCGAGGTTCGGATTTCTTCTGGACGCTTTTCAGTACGGGGCTCCGCCGCACGGGGGAGTCGCCTTCGGCCTCGACAGGCTCATGACTTTATTTGTCGGGTGCGAATCGATAAGGGACGTGATAGCCTTCCCCAAGACACAGAAGGCCTTCTGTCCGATGACGAGCGCGCCGTCGCCGGTGGA
>CAZYZC010000139.1:2626-3914 GCA_964650985.1 uncultured Planctomycetia bacterium
GCTAAAAAGGAGGCAAGATGAGAGTATTTTTGGCGGTTGTAGTCATTGCGGCAGTCGCTATCTCGGCGGCCGGCTGCGGAAATGTAAGTAAGCCTTATATCATGAAGATCGACAGGATAGATCAGAAGCTTGAGGGGGGCAACAGAGGGTATCTCGAGGGAACGCCGCCGCCCGTAGGCGACAGGGGCGACCTGAAGAGGCCCTGGATAGCGGTGGATGTCGACCTTCCGGAGTCTTCCGGGGGCGTCACTTCTCCGGCTGCCACGGAAAAGACGGTAGAGCTGAAAAGGGAAGTCGCGGTTATAAGGGAAGAGACCCCCACGACGATCAAGACGACCACCGTGGTGATGGAAGAAGAGATAAAGTAAAGTTATAAGTTATAAATTATAACTTATAAGGGCGGAGATGATAGTAAAAGTTATAAATGCGGCTTCGCGATATATCGTAGATACTCCGCTGGTTGAGAGGACCGCCAAAAAGGTCCTGAAGGGTATGGGCGCCGGCAGCCCGAAGCTGCTTGAGATACTCTTCGTAGATGATCGGGAGATCCGTAAACTCAACAGGCGCTTCAAGAAGCGCGACCGCGCTACGGACGTTTTGAGTTTCGCCCTTGATAACGTCGGCTCGATAGCGGTGTCGCTTGATACGGCGTCCCGTAATATGAAGGCCTTCGGAGCGCCTCTTCATGAAGAGGCCATCCGCTATGTCATCCACGGCATCCTGCATCTCTTCGGATATGATGACGGCACAGGGCCCGACAGGCTTAAGATGGCCGCCAAAGAAAACCGGATATTGAGACACTTATGCGCGAACACAGATTTGTCGAAAGTTTTAACGCGGCGGTAGAAGGTTTTATTTATGTGCTTAAGAGTGAACGCAATATGCGCGTCCATTTTCTCGCCGCCCTTTTTTTTATACTGCTGGGCATATACTTAAACTTCAGCGCCATCGAAATATCCATACTCTCTGTCACCATATCGCTGGTACTGGCTTTTGAAATGGTAAATACGGCCCTCGAGTTAACGGTCGACCTGGTCAAGAGCGAGCCCCATCCGCTGGCGAGGATAATAAAGGATGTGGCCGCCGGCGGGGTGCTTATAGCCGCGATAAACGCCTGTATAGTCGGCTACATTTTATTCTCCAAAAAACTTCCTTTCGATATCAGGACGCATCTTATAAGTGTCAGGACCTCTCCCTGGCAGGTTACCTTCATAGCGCTTATACTCGTATTCGGTTCGGCGATAATAGGCAAGCTCATATTCCATAAGGGGACGCCCCTGCGGGGCGG
>CAZYZC010000140.1:0-3896 GCA_964650985.1 uncultured Planctomycetia bacterium
CCTCGAGTTGAAAGCGAAAAATTTATACTATCAGCATCGCATCGCCGTAACTGAAAAAGCGATACTTCTCTTCCACGGCCTTGCGATACGCCTCAAGTATGAACTCCCTGCCCGCGAACGCGCTCACGAGAAGCATGAGCGTGGACTTCGGTAAATGAAAGTTTGTTATCAAGTGGTCAACGACCTTAAATTTGAATCCGGGATACACGTAGAGATCGTTATCCCCCTCCGACCTGCCTTCCTTCGCCCAATATTCAAGGCTCCTCGCAGATGTCGTGCCGACAGCAAATACTTTCCCACCGCTTTCCTTCACGCTCTCGACGGCTTCTATAGTTTCTGACGGAATATTAAAATGTTCTTTATGCATCTTGTGATTTTCGATATTTTCTACTTTGATTGGAGCGAATGTGCCGTAATTAGTGTGAAGCGTCACGTATGCCGTATGACACTTCAGGCCGGCAAGGAGTTCCTTCGTGAAATGCAGTCCCGCCGTAGGACTGGCCGTGGCCCCTTCCTTATCAGCGTAAACTGTCTGGTACGAACTCTTGTCATCGGCTACATCATCCCTGTCGATATATGGCGGCAGCGGCACATGGCCTGATTCGAGCACTTCATCTATCGGACGGTTGAACTTGACGATCCTGCCGACCTCGCCCCTACCAAGAATTTCAGCCTCGGCCCCTGACTCTAAGATTACCTTCTCGCCTTCCTTGAGCCGCCCCGATGGCCTTATAAGAGCCTCGCAAGTCGGATTCTTCTTTTCAAGCAGGAATAACTCAACCTTCCCACCCGTCTTGCGCTTGCCGAATAATCTTGCCGGTATGACCTTCGTATCATTTAAGACCAAAAGATCCTGCGGTTTTATATATCCGACAATGTCCTCGAATGTCTTATGTTCGATCGTCCTTTTCGCTCGATCCAACACCATGAGCCTGCACTTGGATCGCTCCTTAAGCGGCTCCTGCGCGATCAGCTCTTTCGGCAACTCATAATCAAAGTCAGATAATTTCATGGCAATTAATCTAAATAGCCCAAAAATAGCAACATGTGTCTGCACTTATCGCACGTGCAGAATAAATACCTTTCTTTTCTTTGCGGCATATATTTAGGAACTTGCAAATCCATATAAAAATCCAGCAAACCGCTTTGGCGGATTGTTTTACTCGTGCATATCGGACACCTGAATTCCTGAGCCAGCTTTATCCTTTCTTTTGATCTTATGCTATTGCAACTTACCCTTCCCTCTGACCCCCCGACAAGAAGAGCTTCATACATTTCTAGTAGGCCACACTTTGCGCATACCCTTAAAACAATTTCACCTTCCCAGCCGCCAGGCTCCGGGGCGGGTCCCACCCTTTCCAATTCGAAAGCATTAGATCGGCAATTCAGGCATTCAAACTCTTCAAGCTTGGGAGTTCCATATATCGACTTCTTATATATTCTTTCCGGCTTCTTCGCTCCAGATATTACATATTTATCGTACCATTGTGTAAGATGACATTTTTTACAACTTAATACCTCATACTTATCATCCTCTATGCTGGATCGGGACTCGATATCCAGCCTTTTACCAAATACTAGCTCCTTATTAAAATTATCACTTTGGCATTTCGAGCATCTCATAAAATAATCTCCGCAGAGTAAAAAGGCCGCCCGGCCACGTATTTACTTTTCAACCAACGGCTTGCCACATTTTACACATACTTTCCACGTTCTATCATAATCTCGATTGCAACTGTGACAGATAAGCGGATTGTCATCCCGCCTAACCTGGCAATTCTAACCAGGTTAGATTATCTCTTTGCATCCCGCCTAACCTGGCAATTCTAACCAGGTTAGATTATCTCTTTGCATCCCGCCTAACCTGGCAATTCTAACCAGGTTAGATTATCTCTTTTTTCGCGTCCCCGCGAGGCACCCGCCCCGAGAGGGGCCGTGTTCACTGCTTCGCCGGCAGCTTATCGATCGTCGTTATCTCTGTCCCCGGATAGTAGTACTTGAGGATCTCGTCGCACTTCTTGCCTTTCTGCGACATGCCGAAGGCCCCCCACTGGCACATGCCTGCCCCATGCCCCCACCCCATGCCGCTTAAGACAAGGTTATCTCCTCTTATCACGGTATCGAACCTGGTCGAACGGATGTCGTTCGGGCCGAACATCTGCCTGAAATCTTTTGCGCTGATGACGGCCGGCGCGGCGGCGGCGCCCCATATATCTATCTTTCCGTTACGGCCGGACTTATTTCTTGACAACACCTTTACAGAATCGATATGCCCGGTCTTATATCCCGATTCCTTAAGCACCGATTCCACTTTCGCAAGCGGTATCTCCTTGATCCACCTGTAATGCTTCGAATGTCCGCAAAAGTTACACGGTACGCCTTTAAGCGGCGCAATATCGATATTCCATAGATTCGAGGCATCTTCAGTATGCCCCGCGCAGGTCGCGTGATAGTAAGCCGGGAATATATTTCCCTTGAACGTGAGCACCCTGCCCCGGGTGACATCGACGGCTTTTGTGGTCGACCACTTCTCGCCCGTCCTGCCGCCGTACATCTGCGAATATATGTCGCACCTTAAGTCGTAGGATTTGAGCCTGTTCTGCCTTATCTGCTGAAGGGCAAAGGTCCTCGCCGCTATGGCCTGCGCCTTCAGACATTCCATGGGCCAGCGATGAGAAACTTCATGATAAAGGACTCCGTAGAGATAATCGTCCAGGCCGATATTGTTTACCACCAGAAGCATCCCGTTATCTTTACGCAGGATATCAATGCTCCCCCTGAAACGCCTTGTATCTACATATATGTTTGAATCCTTGAATAATTTTATCCTGATACCCGCCGCACCCAGAGCCTTGCCGCTTATGATAATGCCGTCTTTGGACGCCGTAATTTTACCGTTTAAATACGTCCCCTCCCTTAACACCTTGCCCGTATTTAACGCGTAGATCACATACTTGCTCTTGAGCAAAAGATCGGCCGAAGGCCTGTCTTCTATTATGGCGACCCTGACCATAGTCTCGGGAAGAGGCGCGGCATACACTCCGGAAGATATCGTCATGATAGATGCCGCCGATATCAGCGCGGTCAGAATGAGTTTCTTCATCTCTTCCTCATTAGCATTAATACGAGATACAGGACTATCGAAATAATTACGGAGGTTGTGACGGGAAGATACAGCGAGAAGTTTTTTTTCTGTATAAAAATATCGCCGGGCAGCCTACCGAGCCACGGTATCTTTCCGGAGAACGTAAAGAGGGCCCCTATCACTATCAATACTATGCCCGCAAATACCAGGATCTTCCCGAGAGACAGGTTCATCTCTCTTTCTTATTCTGCTTCTTACCCTCTTTCCCTTCTATGCGTTCTTTTTCCGAAAATATGCACCCGCAATAGTTCTGGCAGTACATCCCTGAGGCGCGGGCCTTATCATGGGCCGCCTTAAAACCGGGTCTGAAATCCTCATGGTAAAATTTTAATTCGGCTTTAGCCGCGACATCCTCTCCTATAACCTTTATTACATTCTGGTCCTGATACGGACTGACTAAAAGGGTCGTCGTAAACGCTTCAAATCCGTTCTCCTTGGCAAACCTTGCCGTCTCCACCAGCCTTAGCCACCAGCACTCCGGGCACCGGTCTTCGATCTTTCCATCATACGCGACTGTCTGGAAATACTTTTCAAGATCATACTCTCCGTATATTACGTTCAGGGAGGCTTCCTTCGAATATTTCTCTACCTCGGCCTTCCGCTTCAGATACTCGGAATAGGGCTGTATATTCGGATTATAGAAAAATCCGGCGAGTTTGTGGCCGGCTTTCCTGAGGCTTTCTACGGGGTATATGACGCAAGGGGCGCAGCATATGTGGAGTAATATGTTCATGTCGACTCGAACAGTTCC
>CAZYZC010000141.1:0-3848 GCA_964650985.1 uncultured Planctomycetia bacterium
TGTGTTGCCTTATCGCGAAGATGTGATATACTTCTACCATGAGTTTCGCCGAGAATTTAAAACAGATACGGGAATCTAATAATCTCTCCCAACAGGAGCTTGCCGAAAAGCTCGGGGTCGCCCAGTCCACGATAGGCATGTGGGAGTCTGATAAGAGGACTCCGAAGCTATCCGAACTTAACCGCATGGCCCGGGTACTTAATATAACCATCGCCCGCCTTCTGGGCCAGCCTAAAGATAAGAAGATCGAGATACTTAAGAACGAGATCTATGTGGACGGAGACAAGGTGAGCGAGCTAAACGCCACCGACGTCGAAGGCATACTCGATTACATATCAAAGGTAAAGGACAAAAAAGGCGCCCTCCCCCGGACTCCGCCGGCAGGCATGAAGCCTTCGGCCAAGAAGATCCTCATAATAGACGACGAGCAGGAGATATGCGAGATGCTCTACTCATTCTTGATCCCGCATAATTATAAAGTATTTTTGGCCTTCAACGGCCAGATGGGGCTCGAATATTTCGAGGAGATAAAACCCGATATAGTGCTCCTGGATCTGAAGATGCCGGACATCGACGGCATGGAGGTGCTTAAGATAATCCGCAAAGTGAGCAGCACCCCCGTCGTCATAATAACGGGCCATCCGCAGGACGTTTCCGACATACACCTGGCGGACCTTAAGATAGAGGGCTACATAGAAAAACCGGTAAGCCTGGCAACGGTCCTTAATACGTTAAAATACCTGATAGGTGAATAGATGAGAGAGCGCAGAAAATTTAAACGTGTCCGGAAGTTCTTCGCGGTCAATATAGTATCGGTGGACGCCAAAGGCAAGCATCTGAGGTTCGACAATATAAGGAACAATCCGAAGTTCTGCGATGAGACGGGGCTCGATTTTTCGCCTGAGGGCATGAAGATAATGTGCTCAAAAAAGCTGCCCGAAGAGTCTAAACTTCAGATGAAGATGCTCATTCCCGACGAATCCAACTTAAATCTTGTGAGGGCCAACGGCGAGATAAAGTGGTTCAAGCAGGTGAAGGGGAGATTTAAGAAGTACTTCATTATAGGCGTCCACTTCCGCGACATATCGCCCGAGGACAAAGAAAAACTCGTCCGCCTCTGGAAGAAGTATCGATAATCCTATAGTGTCAGCTGCCTAGGTTTGGATAACTTCGAATGGTCTTTTGGGGACCTGATCTCTCTTAAAAGTCCGAGTTTGCCGCTCTTCTTTAATTCGTTATATATCAGGATCCAGGCACAATCCTTCGTATTATCAACCTCGCACTTTCCCTTATTCTGTCCGCCGCATGGGCCGTTCAAGAGCGACTTCGGGCACCTTGTCACGGGGCATATCATGCCGGTCGTCTCCAGCACGCAGTCTCCGCAGGCTGAGCAACGCTCAAGGAACGCTCCTCCGGCGTCCACCGCCCCCATAAAGAGAGTATCGCAGGCTATGTGGATCGGCTTGTCGCCGCGTAAGTTATCCTTAACGGATTGTATGCCGAGCCCGCAGGCAAGGACGAGTATCGCGTCCGAGGCGTCTATCAACTTCTTATTTTTGGCGAGCGCAAGCTTCACCTGCGCGGCCACGCACGGCGCGGACGGTATGCAGTAACCGGTAACGGTCTTACCGGCCTTCTCAAGGGCTTCTTTTACGGCTTTTACCTCAGCCTCGCCGCCGGTCTTGCAGGTCGTGGAGCATTCGCCGCATCCGACGAGAAACACCTTATCCTGCCCCTTAAGGTGCTTCAGGATCTCTTTAAAATCTTTTTGCTTAGTTATGACCACGCAGCCTCTTCCGTTCCGGGATAGGAATTACTTAAATCGGTTCCGATCCCGGAATGTACTTAGATAACCGCTTCTACTCTTTTCACTTCCGGAGCCGCGGCCTTAAGTTCGCGCTCCACGAAGTTCGCGAGCGTCATCTGGCTCATCGGGCAGCCGGCACACGCTCCTTTGAGCCGCACCTTCACAACCCCATCCTCCACCGAAACAAGCTCCAGGTCACCGCCGTCCTGCTGTAATCCTTTTCTCACTTTTTCAAGCGCCTTCTCTATATTGTCATTTGTCATAGTAGCTCCTTTATGTCTTTTTCAAAAACATCTTTAGTTCTATAACCGATATAGATCTTTCGGATTTTGCCTTCCTTATCTATGACGAATGTCGTCGGTATGGATCGTATCGGCCCGTACGCCGCGCTCACATTCCCGTCGTCGATCAGGATGGGATAATTTATACCCATCTTGCCGGAAAACTCCTTGGCCGCGCCGCGGTCCACGAGAGCCACGCCTATCATAGAGAATCCTTTACCGCCATACTGCTTTTCCAGCGCTATAAAATCAGGGATCTCCTGTCTGCAGGGCGGACACCAGTCGGCGAAGAAGTCCAGTATCACGACCTTGCCCTTATAATCGGCAAGGCTCACCCTGTTGTTATTGATATCGCTTAAAGTAAATTCGATAGATTTTTTTCCTACTTCTATCGCGCCGCTGTTCGAGCAGGCGCCGAGCAAAAATATCCCGAGCATCAAAACCAGGACTTTCACCGATCTGAACCTTGCCATATATCCCCCTTTTTTATTTCGTCCAGAATTTCACAGAGGAGATTCTGGATCCTTCCGGTCGATAGCTTACCCGGATTTTGCTATCCCATTTTTATACAAAAATGGGATGCCTACTGCCCGTCTGTATCCTTGCGGTCTATGTCAAAATCCGGGTTTTGTGAACGCGAAAAAAAGCCTGTTCCCTATCACCGCGAGATAGTTTGTCATGACCAAAATACCTACTATCACGAGAAATATTCCGCCTATCCTGTTTATCACGTTCAGGATTTTTTTGAAGCGGTTAAAATTCTCCAGGAATGAATTCACCAGTAAACCTGTCAGAAAGAACGGCACCGCTATCCCGGCCGAATATACGGCCAATAAGCCCGCACCATGCACCACATCGGCCTTCGTCCCGGCCAATACCAGGATAGAGCCGAGTATCGGCCCCGCGCAAGGCGTCCACGCCGCGGCGAATGTCACGCCCACAAAAAAGGACCCGACGTAACTTGCGCCTTTTGCCTGGACGTTGAAACGGCGCTCCTTAAGAAGAAAATCAAACTTCAAAATCCCCATTAAACTAAGGCCGAATATTATTATAAGGGCCCCGCCGACTATCCTTATCGCTTTCTGGTATTGCCATAGCGCCTTCCCGACAACCGTCGCCGTCAACCCCAAAAGTATAAAGACTACCGAAAACCCAAAGATGAATAAAATCGAATGAGCTATGGTCTTACGCCGGATCTCGGCTTTCGCCCCGGAACCCTTCAGGTCGGTGAACGACACTCCCGATATGTATGCTATAAAAGAAGGAATGAGCGGCAATAGACACGGCGACAGAAACGATAAAAAACCCGCGGCAAACGCAACCGCGTAAGATACGCTCTCGTTCATTGGATCTGGGTGACCCTTATCTTAACAACATTAAGTTCCGACTTTATCACCTGAATGTCCGCGGCTATGGCTTGCTGCCCTTTTATGATGTCGTTCAGCTTACTCACGACCGCTGAATCGCTCTGTGCCAACGCCATCGTCCCGACAATGGCCTGAGAGATAAAAGCCGCCGCCGCTAATATCACCACCGCTACACAAATATCCCTTAATCTCATGAGAACCCCCTATTTTAACAAAAACTGAAACCCGACACCGAGTAATAGCGACATGACTACAAGAGACAATAAAAACACGGCAACTACTTTGGTTCCGTACTCTTTTGCCAGGACGAGGATCGTACCGTAACTGGCGACCGGCCCGATCAAAAGGAGCGTCATCCCGGCACCCGAATTCATTCCCTGATTTATAAGGCTA
>CAZYZC010000142.1:0-3846 GCA_964650985.1 uncultured Planctomycetia bacterium
ATTGCGCGAAGAGGAAGGATTAGGCGTATGTACAAGATAAAGATAAAGACCGATTTCAGCGCGGCGCATAACCTGATAGATTATCACGGCAAGTGCGAACATCTGCACGGCCATAACTGGATAGTGGAAGCGCGTTTTGTATACCAGTCCCTGGGCAAGGACGGGATGGCCATAGACTTTAAAGAAGCCAAAAAGCTCGTCAACGACGCGATAGAGAAGCTCGACCACGCGTACTTAAACGATATTGCCGAGCTCAAAGGCATAAACCCGACTTCCGAGAATATAGCAAAGTTCATATACGATATCGTCAGGAATAACAACAAGAACCTGAAGTCAGTATCGGTGTGGGAGAACGCTGATTCCTGCGCCACGTATTCGGAAGGCTAGCGATACAGATGATAAAGAGAGCGGTTGTGCTTTTATCCGGCGGGCTTGATTCCGCCGTTACGCTCTTCTACGCGAAGGATAAAGGGTACGAATGTTTCGCTCTTTCTTTCGATTACGGGCAGAGGCACGATAAGGAGACTCGCCGGGCGCGGAAAATAGCTTCGGCGGCCAAAGCGCGGTTTAAGGCCGTTAAGATGGCCCTTCCCTGGAAGGGGTCGAGCCTTACCGATAAGAAACTCGCCGTCCCGGTAAACAGGACGATTACACAGATAAAATCGGGCGTGCCGTCCACGTATGTTCCGGCCAGGAATACGATATTCCTGGGCATCGCCGCTTCGTACGCGGAAGTCATAGGCGCCCGGAAGATATTCATAGGCGCGCATTCGGAGGATTCCGGCGGCTATCCGGATTGCAGGAAAGATTACCTGAAGGCTTTTGATAAAGCGATAAAGCTGGGCACTAAGCGCGGTTGTGAAGGCAAGCTTTCACTGGGATTTCCGCTGATTAACAAAAGTAAGAGAGGGATAATAGAACTGGGCGTTTCTTTAGGCGTTCCTTTTAAATTTACAAGGTCATGCTACAGCGGCGGTTTGAGGCCTTGCGGTAAATGCGACTCCTGTGTATTAAGGGCGAAAGGTTTTAAGGAAGCCGGAATTAAGGATCCGGCGCTGGATTAAATATATGAGCAAAATAAAAGCGGACATAGTAGATATATTCTCCTCCATACAGGGCGAAGGGGTATTCCTGGGCGCGCGGCAGATATTTGTGCGGTTTAAAGAGTGCAATCTGAAGTGCGCCTACTGCGACGAGCCCAGGGATGGGAAGACGACGGAATATACGCCCATTGAGCTTTTAAGCGAGGTGAAGTATATAGAACTGGCTAAGGGGCCGCACCACTCGGTCTCCATTACCGGGGGCGAACCTTTGGTATATTCGGAATTTCTGAAGCCTTTTCTCAGGCTTCTGAAGAAGGCCGGGCTGACGACGTACCTGGAGACGAACGGCACTCTGCCAAGGGAGCTCGATAAGGTAATAGAATCCGTGGATATAGTGGCCATGGACTTTAAGCTTCCGTCGGCTACCGGTGAGAAACCGTTCTGGGACGAGCACCTCGAATTTTTAAGGATAGCTTCCTGGAAGAAGGTCTTTGTAAAGGCGGTAGTTACCGAGAATACCACCAAGGCCGATGTGGTGAGGGCGTTGGAATTGGTGAAGAAGATAAAGGGGAATATACCTTTCGTCATACAGCCGGCCTCGCCGGTGAAGAAGGAAGGCAAACATCTTGATAACGACATCCTGATGAAGTTCGTGAATATAGGGTTAAAGCACGCGGTGGACAATATAAGGGTGATACCGCAGATGCACAAGGCCCTGGGCATAAAGTGAGCGCCTTAAAAAGCATGAAAAAGGAGAACATGAAGAGATCGTCATATGAAGGTTTGCAGAACAAAATAAGGCCCATGAAGACCCCGGTCATCAGCACCTGGAGGAACCAGTACCCGGACAGGGATTACACCATAACGATAGATATACCGGAATTCACCTGCATATGCCCGAAGACGGGTTTGCCGGATTTCGCGAATATAACGATAAGGTACATACCCGACGCGCTGTGCCTGGAACTTAAGTCACTGAAGATGTACACGATATTTTACAGGGACTTTGGCATATTTAACGAGCACGTGGTTAATAAGATACTCGAGGACTGCGTCAGGTCGTGTAAGCCGCGCTGGATGGCGATAACCGGTGAATTCAACGCCCGCGGCGGAATAAAGACGACGGTCAACGCGGAGTACAAAAAGGGGTCAGGCACCTCTTAGTAAAAAAGTTTAAAAAGAAGTGCCTGACCCCTTTAAATGAGGGATATGAGAGAGATAAGCGTTCTGAAGATCAGAGATACCGTGTACGACCTTTGCCTCAAAGCGAACTTCGAGCTGCGTAAGGACGTGCTTAGCTCCATAAGATCCGCGTATAAGAAAGAGACCGGCACGCGCGCCAAGGGTATTTTAAAATTGATAATCGAGAATGCGGGCATAGCCAGAAATAAAAAAATAGCCATCTGCCAGGATACCGGCATGGTTTCCGTGTTTCTGGATATCGGGATAGATGTCAGGATGACGGGCGGCAATCTGACAGATGCCGTTAATGAAGGCGCAGCCAGGGCTTACGATAAGGGCTTCTTACGGAAGTCGGTAGTCGACGATCCGATATTAAGGAACAATACCAGGACTAACACCCCTTGCGTAATATTTACCGATATAGTCGAAGGCGACAAGGTGAAGATAACCGTATCTCCGAAAGGTTTCGGCAGTGAGAATAAGAGCAGAATAAAGATGTTCAACCCGACATCGCCCGTAGAGGATATTAAGAAGTTCGTCATAGATGTGGTAAGGGACGCCGGCCCGGACGCCTGTCCGCCGCTTGTATTGGGAATAGGCATTGGAGGGACATTTGAGAAGGCGGCGTACCTGGCGAAGAAGGCCATCACCAATCCGATAGATAAAAAGAACGCGAAGAGGCATATCGCCAGGCTCGAGAAAGATTTGGAAAAAGAGATAAACGCTTTGGGTATAGGCCCTATGGGGCTGGGTGGAAAGACCACCGTCTTCGGGATAAATATACTCGAATATCCCACGCACATAGCCGGCCTCCCCGTTGCCGTTAACGTAAGCTGCCACGCGACGAGAGGCGCCTCGAAGGTACTATGAGCCAGATAAAATTAAGTACGCCGATGACAAAGGAAAAAGTTGCGGCCCTGAAGGCGGGTGATGAGGTTTTACTTAGCGGCACTATATTTACAGCCAGGGATGCCGCTCATAAAAAACTGCATGATATCCTGGGTAAAGGCAGGAGACTTCCAATAAATCTCGTCGATGCGGTTGTTTATTACGCAGGTCCCGCGCCGGCTCCTGCCAGAAGGCCTATAGGCTCGTGCGGTCCTACGACGAGCTCGAGGATGGACGAGTTTACGCCGGAGCTGATAAAATTAGGGCTTCGCGGTATGATAGGCAAAGGGGGCAGGTCAGAAGAAGTGCGCAGAGCGATCGTTAAACACGGGTGCGTATATTTTATCGCGATAGGGGGTCTGGGCGCGTTATTATCCATGAAGGTGAAATCGTGCCGTCCCATACTTTTCACGGATATGGGGACCGAAGCCATACACAAGCTCGAGGTAAAAGATTTTCCGCTCATAGTGGGCATCGACACAAAAGGAAGAGACATATATGACCAGACGAGACGAAAGAAAAAGTAACAAATTAAGGGATCTTAAGATAACCAGGGATTATATAAAGTACGCTGAAGGCTCATGCCTCATAGAGCTCGGCGATACGAAGGTCATAACTACCGCCACTATAGAGAATTCGGTGCCGCCTTTCCTTAAGGGGAAAGGTTTGGGCTGGGTCACGGCGGAGTATGGCATGATACCCCGCTCCTGTAAGACGCGTGTGCAGCGCGAGG
>CAZYZC010000143.1:0-3798 GCA_964650985.1 uncultured Planctomycetia bacterium
TAGGGTTTAGGGTTTAGGGTTTAGGGTTTAGGGTTTAGGGTTTAGGGTTTAGGGTTTAGGGTAAAAGGAGGATGTATGTCAAGCATAGGGAGTCATTTTTCGAGAGACGGTTATGAAAAACTGAGGAAAGATCTGGAGAATCTTAAGACGGTAAAGCGCAGGGAGCTCTCAAAAGCCATAGGGGCCGCGCGCGCCCACGGCGATATAAGCGAGAACGCCGAGTATGACGCCGCGAAAGAGGCCCAGGGGTTAAACGAAAAGAAGATAGCGGAGCTCGAGCACAAACTCGCCACGGCGCAGATGATAGACGAAGAGAATATGTCAAAGGACGAGGTCCTTATAGGCGCCACTGTGAAGCTCAAAGATCTGAAAGGCATGAGGGATATAACCTATACCATAGTCTCCGAGGAGGAGGCTAACTTTTCCGAGGGCAAGATATCGATATCGTCTCCGGTGGGCAGCGGGCTCATGAACCATAAGGTGGGCGATACTGTCGAAATAACCGTGCCATCGGGCGTCCTTAAATATAAAGTACTGGAGATAAGCCGATAATGACTACGGTATCCTTAAGTAAGATCAGGGAGAATTTCGAGGTCTCCGCCGGCGAATTAAAGGCCATCGAGGGGAATTTCAGGTCCGAGATGGATAAGGGGCTTTCCGGCAAGAAGAGCTCTCTCAAGATGATACCTACGTACGCCAAGAAGCCCGCCGGCATAGAGAAGGGGAGGTTCATAGCCCTGGATCTTGGAGGAACTAACTTCAGGATAATGGAGATAGAACTCAAGGGCTCCGGCCGGATGGGACGGCCTAAGGTAATGAAGTTCAAGCTGGACAAGAAACATATAACCGGGACCGGGGATATGTTTTTCGGCTTCATAGCCGGATGCCTTAAGGATTTCCTGGCGAAGAACAAGGAGCCGGAAGCTGCAAGGAAACTGGGTTTTACTTTTTCCTTCCCGTTAAAACAGACAGGCATAGCTTCCGGCTATCTCGTCTGCTGGACCAAGGGGTTCAAAGCAAGCGGCGTCGTAGGCAGGGATATCGTGGAGCTCCTGGAAGAAGCCTTGAATAAAAAAGGCCTCCGCGGAGTCAAGGTGGCGGCCCTTATAAACGATACGGTCGGTACATTGGCCGCTAAAAGTTATGAAGACAGGGATTGCGATATAGGGGTCATAATCGGCACCGGGACCAACGCCTGTTATGCGGAACCGGCGCTCGGCGGCATGATAGTCAATACCGAATGGGGAAATTTTGACAAGCTAAGGCGTACGGCTTTTGACGCTCTGATAGACAGCCAGTCGGACAGGCCGGGGCAGCAGGTGCTGGAGAAGATGGTTTCCGGAATGTATCTGGGCGAGGTCACCCTTAAAGCTATAAAGGCGTACGTATTGCCGGCCCTTAAACACCTTAATACCGAGGAGATGTCCGCGATGGAGTCCGACAGATCCAGGGGCCTGGCCGTTACCGGAGCGATATTGAAGAAGGCCGGGATAAAAGACACTACGACGGCGGAGCGGCTTGCGTGCCGCGGGATATCGGCCGCCATATCGCTTCGCGCCGCGCGGCTTAGCGCCGCGTGTCTTGCGGCGGTAGTAAAGAAGATAGATCCTTTTGTCTCCGGCAGGCACACGATAGCCATTGACGGAAGCGTTTACGAAAAGCACCCGTCTTTCGCGAAGAATATAAACGCGGCTTTAAAGGACGTGCTGGGTAAGAAGGCACTCCGTATAAAGGTTATTCTTACCAAGGATGGTTCCGGCATAGGCGCCGCGGTTACGGCGGCCGCGGCCGGATAGATAAGCCTTCGCCGTTAAAGGACGGAGCTCCACCTTATGGAAATGCTGATCGACGCGCTTAGGGATACGGCTGGCCTAGTCCCTTTTCTGGGCCTTGTATATTTTGCCATAGGGTTCCTCGAATACCGTTACGGCGATCGCATGAACCATTTCATAATGCGCGTCGGCGTGATGGGTCCGGTCGCCGGCGCCCTCGTCGGCTGCATTCCGCAGTGCGGTTTTTCGGTAGTGGCGTCTACCTTATACGTAAAACGCATGATATCCACAGGAACGCTTTTGGCGGTATTCCTCTCGACCTCGGACGAAGCGATCCCGATACTCCTGTCCGTTCCGGGAAGATTGGGCATGGTCACTTCTCTTATATTCGTGAAGGTAGTTATAGCGATCATAGCCGGCACGGCGGTGGACCATCTGGCGGCGGTACTTAAGCCGGCGAAGTCCGCAGAACGTGCGGTTGCCGGCGCGTCCCGCGGCGAGGCGGAGATCGGCCATCCCGGCTGCTGCTCCCACGGCCTGGATAATAAGACCTCGAGGATCAAAGCCCTTTTTATCCACCCCTTGACCCACACCGTGAAGATAGCGCTCTTTATCCTCGTATTGACATTTGTGTTCAACCTTATCGTGAGATCTATAGGCGAAGGCAGGATAGCTTCGGTCTTTCTCGCAGGGAAGTTTTTGCAGCCCGCTCTTTCGGCGTTCATAGGAATGATACCGAACTGCTTCGCCTCGGTTCTTCTGGCGGGGCTCTTCGCCAAAGGCATTATAAGTTTCGGGGCTCTCATAGCCGGCCTTTCGGCCGGGGCCGGGCTCGGCCTTTTAGTCCTGATAAAGGAGAACAGGAACCGCATGGATACGGCGCGCATTGTGGGGCTGCTTTTGGCCATAAGTATTGCGGCCGGCACCCTGATACAATTTTTAGGAAGATCCGTATGACGGCAATCATCGCTTCTTTTTTATTGGTTCTTTTGGCCGAGATGGGGGACAAGACGCAGCTTCTGGCGATGGCCTTCGCGGCGAAGTATGACGCTTACAAGGTCCTTATAGCGGTATTTATTGCCACGCTCCTGAATCACTCTCTCGCTGTCGCCGCAGGGCGCTTTCTTACCAGGGTAGTGCCCATGGATGTCATCTCGCTTATCGCGGCCCTCTCTTTCATACTATTCGGATTGTGGACCTTAAGGGGCGACAAGCTGAAGGGTGAGGACAAGAAGAAGACGAGGTTCGGCCCGATAATCACGGTGGGCATAGCCTTCTTCCTCGCGGAGATGGGAGACAAGACGCAGCTTGCCACCATAAGCCTGGCGGTGAAGTATAATAACGCGCTCGGAGTGCTTATGGGGACGACGTTTGCCATGGTCGCCGCGGATGCGATAGGCATAACCGCGGGCGTAGTCATGCGCCGGCACATGCCGGAAAGGTCCATCAAATGGTTCTCCGCCATCGTTTTTATACTGTTCGGTTTACACGGGGTTTACAGGGTCTTATCCGCGCACTAGAAAGGTGTAAAATTTGAATATAATACTCATCGGTACGTTTGCCAGCCTTCTGGCGGGCTCGGCCACGATAATAGGCGCCTCCGCGGTATTCTTCATACACAGAGTATCCGATAAATTTCTGGACGCGGCGATGGGCTTTGCGGGCGGCGTCATGCTCTCGGCCACATTCTTCGGCCTCATAGCGCCGGCGATAAAAATAGGCGGTATATGGAAGACCGGCACGGGAATCCTCGTCGGCGCGGCTTTTCTCATTCTTATGGAGAAGGTCACGCCGCATATACACAGGGTCACCGGAATAAAAGGCCCGCCGACCCATCTTAATAAGCTCGCCTTATTCATACTGGCGATAACGATACACAATTTTCCGGAAGGACTGGCAGTAGGCGTGGGATTTGCCGGAGGCAATATACCCAGGGGCACGGTCCTCGCTGTCGGTATAGGCATACAGAACATAGTCGAGGGCCTGGCTGTAGCTCTTTCCGTTTTCAGGGACAAGAGCCTGGTGA
>CAZYZC010000144.1:0-1582 GCA_964650985.1 uncultured Planctomycetia bacterium
GCGGCTGCAGCTCGTAGTTCCGGCACCGGAGCTCGTGCAGCGAGGATATGGTTTCGTCGGAGGGCATGTAGGCGTAATGGACAGTAGGCCTATAGACGGCTTTTGACTTTTTCCAGACGGTCAGCTTATCCGAGATCGAGAAAGCCTCGGCGTGCCTTATGACCATTCCTATTATCTCACACGAAGGCACCCATGAGCGGACCCACGTATTCATCCCCATCTGTGATATGAATATCTGATTTCTGGGCCCGTAAGGGGGTACGCTCGCAAGAGGGGGGAGCTCTTTTTCGTGCGTTCCCCAGCCAAGTTCCGCCGGAGCGGTGCCCTCTTCCCGTAGGCCCTCTATGGACCATGTCCCTACGAACTCGTCTACTTCTTTCGGCTTGTTGGTCAATTGAGTGTCGCGCTCCGAACAGTGTATGACCTTGACGCCAAGCGACATTGAAAGGCGCGCGAAGTCCTTCTCCTTTAAAACGCGGGATATGGCATTTGCCTGCTTTCTGGGCGTCGTCTTATCGCCGATAGCCTTCCGCGCTATATCGACCAGGCCCTTCTTGACGAAGTGAGAGATGAGTCCCGGGTTCGCGCCGTGATCGAGTACCGCCGTCATGTGGCCGTTGTTCCAGCGCGCGACCATACCGCGTATCTCCATCTGCTTATAGTAAAGGGATTTCTTGAAAGGGCTCTTCTGGTGTACCGCGGCGTACGGGTCCCATTCCTCGACGGATGTATTCACATACAGGACTTTATTATCGTGACACCAGGTCAGTATGTCGAGGCAGTCTATGTTCCAGGAGAGATCTATCAGGAGCCCTCCCGCGGAGACGTGCTTGGCAAGGACCTTGGTGATGTTTACCGGCGTTATGCGTTCCTGGGAATATTTCAGGCCGCGCGCTATCCAGTTTTTCAGGACTTCGCGTTTATCGGCGAAATCGACGACGGTGATATTCTTTAAGGGTATATCGACGTGCTTCAGCAGGACCGGCAATACGCACTTGCCGACAGAGCCGCAGCCGATAATGAGAACCTTGTTTTTAAATTTCAGGATATCCATTCTTATATAAGCATACTGATATTACGCGACTTGGCAAGTTTTTGTGACAAATTTAGCTTTCAAAAGTCCTTCGTTCCATTCGCCGTCAGGCGTGGAATCCCACACTATGCCGCCGCCGATACCCATCTCTCCGCGGCCGTCTTCTAAGAGTATCGTGCGTATGGGAATATTGAAGAACATATCCCGCTCCGGTGTTATGTAGCCTATCGCGCCGGTATAGATCTTGCGCTCTTCGCGTTCGAGGGACCGTATGATCTGCATCGAGCGCAGCTTCGGGGCCCCGGTGACCGAGCCGGAAGGGAAGAGGGCCTTGAAAAGTTCGTAAACGGATATATCCTTCGAGACCTCTCCGGTGACGGTCGAGGTCATCTGATACAGGGTCTTATAACCGGCTATCTCGAATAGAGCCGGCGCCCTTATCCCGGTCCCGATGCGCCCGAGATCATTGCGCAGGAGGTCGGCTATCATTATATTCTCCGCGCGGTTCTTCATGTCGTATTGAAAACGGGCGCGCTCGAATATGTCGCG
>CAZYZC010000144.1:1682-3787 GCA_964650985.1 uncultured Planctomycetia bacterium
ATAAGGGGGAAGTCGCGCGCCTTATCCTCGCGGAGCCTCTCCTCGAAACCGTAGCCGGCCTCGTATGAAAAAAATCCGGCGGCATAGTATCCGGCGTTAAGGGCGTCTTCGATCTCCCTGAAAGCCGAAGCGAAAGATCCGTGGGAATTGCAGGAGATGATCTCAAGCGGGTCCCGGAAGAGGAGCGGTCTTTTGTCGAACTGTATAGATATTTCCATGGCCTTCCCTTTTAAGGGCCTGGGTGCCTCTCCGTCGCGGAGGGGTTAAAGGTCATGGCCGCTTTTGTGAATAATATAGACCGTATTGGCGGAAATTGCAAGCGGGTTTATGGGCTGTCAGGTAGCGTTGAAGACTGCTTAATTTGTATACACAAATTAAGTGCTTACCGCTGTCTGTAGCGCCTTACGCTACCACTTCTTCTTAAAAGATCTGTACTCGGGTTTGCCGGATTTTTTATGGCCGCCATACCTGGAGTGGCCTCCGTGGCTGCCATAGCCTCCACGGGATCCATGACTTCCATGGCCCGATTGGCTTCCGGAATCCTTAACGAACGTTTCTCTCGGAAATTCGGGATGCGAGATTATAGGGAGGGCTGTTTTGATGAGCTTCTCTATATTACGGACGTCTATTCCCTGGTCCGGCGTCGCGAAGGAGATCGCGCGCCCTTCATGGCCGGCCCGGGCCGTGCGCCCTATGCGGTGGACGTAATTCTCGGAATCCTCAGGGAGATCGTAGTTTATTACGAGCTCGATGCCGGTTACGTCTATGCCTCTGGCCGCTATGTCGGTGGCTACAAGTATTCTGTATTTACCCATCTTAAAACCGGCCAGCGCTTCTTTCCGCTGGCTTAGCGAACGGTCGGAATGTATCTCGGCGGCCCTGTGGCCCGCGGCGCGCAGGAGGTGCGTTATCTTGGCCGCTCCGCGTTTTGTGCGGGAGAAGAGGAGGACGGAACCGTTATATTGTTTCAGTATCTTGCTCAAAAGCTGCTTTTTGGATTCATGCTTTACAATGAAAAGCTCCTGTATCACACGTTCGGCAGTGGTGCCGGATGGGGCTACTTCTATATGTATGGGCAATTTCATGTATGAGGTCGCTACCGATAGTATTGCCGCGGGGATCGTGGCCGAGAATAGCATCGTCTGCCTGACCTTCGGGATGAACTTCAATATCTCCTCTATCTGCGGCATGAAGCCCATGTCTAGCATGCGGTCGGCTTCATCCAGAACGAGTATATTCATGTCAGCCAAAAGTACTGTGCGCTGTCTTATGTGGTCCACGAGCCGCCCCGGGGTGGCTATGATTATTCTGGGGTTTCTGCGGAGCGCCTGTAGCTGGAGATTCATGGAGGCACCGCCTATAACAACCGTGGAGCGCATACCGAAGAGCGGCGCTAATTTCTGGAATGTCTCGTCTACCTGTAGCGCGAGTTCTCTGGTTGGGACAAGGACCAGGCATCGCCCTTTCCTCTGGGCCAGCTGCTGTATCGCCGGTATCGCGAAGGCGAGCGTCTTTCCGGTGCCGGTTTGCGCTACGCCGATCAGGTCTTTTCCTTCTATCGCTATAGGTATGGCTTTATGCTGGATGGGGGTAGGCGTCGTAAAACGCATACGCGCAAGCTCTTCGAGTATCTTAGGAGCTATTCCGAGTCCATAAAAAGACGAGCCTGAAGAAGGTGGTGGAGTATTGATATTTGGAGTGCTTTTATACATGCCTTACGATACCACGGTTTCCTCCGGATGTCCACCTATATTTAGGGCGAAAAAAAAAGGGCGAAAAAAAGACTTGCCATGAAGGGGAGGGGGATATATAATGTGTTTCCTGTTGGGGACTTGTTTTTACCCGACCATATATACATCTTTGCGGAAGGAAGGAAAACAGGCCCGAACGAAGCGAGGGCCGTTAGAAGGAAACCATCAGGGTTTCTTTCTAAAAGAAAAAAATCGAACAAGACTTGCTGCGTCGACAATGAGTTGGTCGCAGTTAATTTTGCCACGCAAAATTAACGCCTACTACTGGTGTTAGCCTTTTGGGCAGTGAGATTTTTTTATTGGGGACGTAGTTCAGTTGGTTAGAACGTCAGATTGTCGATCTGAAGGTCGCGG
>CAZYZC010000145.1:0-3781 GCA_964650985.1 uncultured Planctomycetia bacterium
TTCCGCTCGCTACCCCGGCGCCCTCTGCCGAAGGTATTATCACCGGCCTGCCCGCCTCCATATATGCGGCCGCCGAATTTGATGTCCCTAGATCTATGCCTATCACCTTTGCCATATTATCCTCCCTTATTTTACGGTTTAATTAAAAGTTCAAAATTAAAAATGTAAAACTAATGTGTCGCTGCGGCGACCTGGTATATTCAGGTTCGAAGGACACAATAATTTTAAATTTTTCATTTTAAATTTTAAGTTTTCTTCTTAGATATCTTAACCGACGCCGGACGCAATAGCCTCCCATTGATCCTGTAACCCGGTTTTAACTCAGATACTATCAAGCCTTCATCTTTGTCACTTGTCTCCTCCGTCTCGATCGCCTCGTGCATATTGGGATCGAATTTCTCTCCCACAGTTTTTATCTTCTCCACCCCTATATCTTTAAGGAACCTCTGGATCTGCATCTGGATAATATCCACGCCTTCCTGCACCGCCTTAAAATCCTTAGCTTCCTTAATATACTTCTCGGCGGCCTCAAGGTTATCCAATATAGGCAAAAATTCCAGAAGCAGGCCGTCGTTGGCGTATCTCAACAGGTCCGACCTGTCTTTTTCAAGCCGTTTCTTGGCATTGTCAAAATCCGCCTGGGCCCTTAGATACTTGTCTCCGAAAGCATCTCTCTCGTCCGCCTTCGCTTTAAGCGAATCATATTCGACCTTAGGGAGCATGACCTCTTCTATCTTCGCATCCTTGTCCTTCTTATCGGCGTTGTTCAATATTCCAGATCCTCCAATATAGAGCTGACGGTATCGGCCAGAAAATCCATGGTCGGTATCACCCTTTCGTAGACCATCCTCTTAGGGCCTATGACCCCTATCCTGCCGGACGTCTTTCCTTTTACCTTATAACCGCGCGTGACTACACTGCAGTCTCTAAGGAACCCCGGCTTATTTTCATGCCCTATGTGTATCCTTACATTCTCATCCCCGAGATCGCTATTGAGTATCTCCAGGATATCCCTCTTCTCCTCCAGACATCTTACAAGGGAGCGCAATTTTTTAAAATCCTGGAATTCCGGCTCATCTATCATATGGCTTGTGCCGTTTAGATATATCTTGTCATATTTCGAAAATAGCGTCACCCCTACATAATTCGTAACATGAGATATCAGGTGAGATGTCCTCTCCAGCACGTCTTCCAGGCTTTTCAGGGCGTGGGCATATTCGGCCTTGGCGGATTCCGCCACGCCGGCCTCGATGCTCCTGACCTTCATAAGAGAATCTATAAAAAATCTGTACCCTTTATCGGTCGGGATCCTGCCCGCCGAAGTATGCGGCTGGACTATGAACCCCATATCCTCGAGATCGGCCATGACGTTCCGTATGGTCGCGCTCGAAAGCCCGAGTTTGCGCGACACGGATCTCGAGCTCACGGGCTCGGCCGTCTCGACGTAAGACCTGACTATTATCGACAGGACCCCTTCCTGTCTTTTCTTAAAATCCCTTAACACGCCTTAAACCTCCTTAAGAAGCTTTTAGCACTCTAACTAATCGAGTGCTAATTCTAAAGTTTATCACAAAACCGCTCTTTGTCAAGAGCAATCAACCGCGACCAACCGCCCCGGTTGGTCGAAGGTTAATTCTTAGGAAGGCGGGCGGAAACTGCGGCGATAAGACCGTCGAGGCCGGTCTTCTTCAAAGCCGATATGACCACGGAGTCCTTAAAAAGTCCTTTAAGCCTCTCCAGCGCGGCCGGATCGGCCTTATCGGCCTTGTTGATAGCTATTATGACCGGTTTATCCCCTGCGCCGATCTGCCTTAATACGCCCCGTGCCGCCTCAGCCTGTTCGACAGCCTTACGATGGCTCGAGTCTACAAGATGGATCAGAAGGTCGGCTTCCACCGCTTCTTCGAGCGTAGCCTTGAACGCCTCAATAACATGATGAGGCAGATCGTTTAAGAATCCCACCGTATCTATGAACAATATTTCTTTCCTGTCAGGCATACTGAATCGCCTCACCGTAGGGTCGAGAGTCGCGAAAAGTTTATCCCCCACAAATACGGACGATCCGGTAAGGGTATTTAAAAGCGTTGACTTTCCGGCATTGGTATATCCTACTATCGATACGGAAGGCAGTTGGAAACGGTCGCGTTTTTTGCGCATCATGCTCCTGCGCGACGTTATAACGCTCAGTTCCTTTTTCAGGAGCACTATGCGGTCGCGTATTCTCCGGCGATCCATCTCGAGTTTCTGTTCGCCCGGCCCTCTAGTCCCTATGCCGCCGCCGAGCCTGGAGAGTTCAGTCCCTTTTCCCGCTAGCCTGGGCATTAGATACATCAATTGCGCGAGCTCCACCTGCAATTTACCTTCGCCGGAATGGGCGCGGCTGGCAAATATATCCAATATGAGCTGGGTGCGGTCGATAGCCCTGACCCCTATGGACTCGGTAAGGTTTCCAGCCTGTGTTCCTGTAAGATCGTTATTGAATATGACGAGACGGGCTTTTTCACCTGCGCATAACGCCGCTATCTCTTCGACCTTCCCCTCGCCGATAAAATGAGAAGGCCTGGGCGAGTCCCTTTTTACCACTATAGCGGCCGCGACCTTTGCTCCCGCGGACGTCGCCAGCTCGGCAAGCTCATCGGAGCGCTCCTGGGCGCTCCAGGCTTCTTCGGATGACCTGGGTTTGTAAAGATCGACTGTGACTAATATCGCCCTCTCCATTAAAAGACCTTTCTCTTTATCGCTTCTATGATCCTGGCATCTGCGATCTTTTCCGGATCGAACCACTTTACGCGCTTGCCCCAGGCGCGAAACCACGCCAGTTGCCTCTTGGCAAAACGCCGTGTGTTCATCTTAAGCATTTCTTTAGATTCATCGAGACCGTATTCCCCATTGATAAACCCAAACACCTCTTTATATCCGAGCGCCATGCGCGCCGTTTTCGAAAGCTTTTTTTCTGACAGCCTCTTTATCTCTCCGACCAGGCCCTCTTTGAACATTTGTTCCGCTCTAATGTTTATCGCCTCGTAGATCTTTTCCCTGGACATATTGAGGCCGAACATTTTTATCCTGAACCGGTCGCCCAACCCCTTCGTCCGGAGTTTCAGCTCCGTCATGGTATTACCTGTAGAATTATAAAGCTCCAGCGCCCTTATTATGCGTCTTGCGTCATTTGGATGAATGCTCCCGGCCGAATCCGGATCGATCTTCGCCAGCTTTTTATGAAGCTTCGGGCTTCCATGTTTTTCCGCAAACTTCGCCATACGAAGCCGAAAAGCCATATCCGATGCCGGAGACGGAAAAAGCCCGTCTATAAGGGCCTTCACATACAGCCCACTGCCGCCGACAATTATCGGGACCTTAGCGCGCTTCAATATCGATGATATTATCCCTTCGGCCCTCTCCTTAAATATACTAACATTATATTCTTTGGATGGATCGAGCACTCCTACGAGGTGATGCCTGACCCCGAGCTGTTTACGGCCTGTTGCGGCCTGGCTTGTAATGTTCATGCCTTTATAAACTTGCATGGAATCGGCCGAGATTATTTCGCCTTTTAATCGTTTGGCTAATTTTATAGAGAGGCGGGTCTTTCCTGCCGCGGTGGGCCCTACTATGAATACAATAGTTGACTTCAATCCCCCCCTGGAAAATCCACTGGTTTCGGTCCGAAAATGAACGGTAGTAGTTTTCAATATGGGATGAAGCTCCTGACTTTAGTTCGATATAGCTTCAATCTTCCCGGCATATTCTGGTCGGATACCCTTCCCTTTTCAATTTTACT
>CAZYZC010000146.1:0-3773 GCA_964650985.1 uncultured Planctomycetia bacterium
TTCTTGCCCGCCAGCAGTCCCATTCGCGGTATTGTGGGGTCAAGAAGCTGATTCATCGTGAAGTTTTCCGCGATATCATACATCTCCTTAAGCGACATACCTACCGAATATGAAGCGCCAACGAGCGCCCCCATGCTGGTTCCTACTATATTGTCGATAGGTATCCCCTTCTCCTTTAATACCCCGAGGACCCCTATGTGAGCAAGTCCTCTCGCGGATCCTCCACCCAGCACCAGCGTAACCTTCCTCTTCTTTTTCTCGAACAGCCCGAAGACGCCCATAGTCTTCCCTTCTTTTATGATACGGTTATTCCGGCGTAACCGACGACAGATGAATGGTCCCCGGAAGCATCCCCGGATGTTCCATACTTCACGAGCTTCGCGCTTTTGGCTCCCAATATTTTCGCGGCCGATATCATGACCGCCGCGGGGCCGTATCCGCACATCGATATGTCCATCCGGCGCACGCGATTGAAAAGTTTCTCTTCGTCCAGCTCCAATATCGCCTCTATAGCGGCCTTGTCTTTTATCCTGACTTTCTCCTCTGATTCGTAATGCGTCATGTCGCTCGACGCTATTATGACGACCTTTTTTTCGATGCCGAGCTCCTTGATCGCGCCGGCGATATCATTACCCGCCGTCCTGTATGACTCAAGATCGTCTGACGCTACTATGATAGGGACAAATGTGAAATCCTTCTGAAGGACCTGCAGTATAGGCAGCTGCACCTCTATGGAATGCTCGGCCGTATGCGCTTCGTCATCGGCTTCTATCAGCGAAGAACGCCGCAGTATCTCTTCCCGCAACCTGTCGTTAACATCGGCTTCACCGAGCGGCGTCCTCCATGACATAGCTTTGGAGAGGCTGAAGGCGGCTCCCAACCCGGCATGGTTGGGTCCAAGAATAATATATACCGGCTTAGGCTCTATCGACACCAGGACGCTCACGGCGATCGGCCCGGAATACTGATATCCGGCATGCGGAGAGATCGCCCCGATGGCGTCGGTCCTGCAGGGGAATTTGCCGACCATAGACGCTACCGTCTTAAGGAGGGTCTCTTTTGTTCCGGGATAAAACTGCCCCGCAACTACGGGACTTCGAACCGTTCTCACTGTATCACCCCAGGATACGGCGCAGGTGCTCGGCGCCTCTACGGATCTGTCCGATGCTCGCCGGCTGATGGACCTCCATGACCTTTATGGTATCTTTCCCTATGTAGGGTTTTATCATGCCAAAATCGAAGGTTCCTAAGCCCGGCGTCCTGTGATCATCTATCGCGCCTATTATATCATGCAGGTGTATGCCAAGCAAGCGGTCGGCGAACCTTTTCAGCAGATCCTCGTGCCGGCAAAGTCCGAGCCTTTCAAAGACTTCGGCATGGCCGACGTCATGCCAATAGTAAAGATCCCAGTATTTAAAATGGCTGAAGATTTCTTCAAATTCTTCGAGTATCGGTATCTCGCGGTAGTAGTACCTGTTCTCTATCCCGAGCGAAACATTTTTTTCCTTCGCGTACGGAACCAGCTCCTCGAGGCTTTTTATAACATTTGCCAGGTAACCGCTCTTTTTCTTCCCGCGCTCGTTTATCATGTAGCCCTTAAAATCATCGAATCTGCTGCGGTCGCCGACAAGAAGCGCCAGGTCGCGCGTCCCGTCTTTTACCTGTACGCGCCCCGCGTGTAAAACTACGGCCCGGGCTCCGAACTTTGAGGCCCAGTCTATGGTATTTTTGGTAGCGGCCACCGCAAGACCGCGCTCCTCCATATCGGGCGATGCCAATGAGTAATAATCCGGCGAGGCCTCATCCGCCGCCACTTCCTTCGGGAGCGGACATATATTATGGAGGCTGGAAACTTTTATCTCCCCCCTCTTTTTTATATCCAGAATATCCTGTACTACACGCTCCGTCATCGCAAAGCCGAGCTCCACGGTGTCGAAGCCCGCCGCCTTTACCTCCCCGACCAGACCGTAGCCGTCGCTATGAGCGGCCGAATTCCACGAAACCGAAAGGCTCAGCATATTGTGTTCCTTTAAATATAAAAAGCCGTCCTTTAAATCATATAAAGGAACGGCTTTTTTACTTCATCATGTCTTTAGAATCTGGATCCGCCCATTTTTCTCTTACGGCGTTTCTTCTCGCTGGGCTTTTCGTAATGTTTGCGCGCCTTAAGCGTCTTCAGTATACCTTCTATCTCTATCTTTTTTTTGAATCGTCTTAGCGCCTTTTCCAACGGCTCATGCTCACCGACGTTGACTTTAGGCATAATTATCTCACCCCTTCTCGTATATTTTTATGTATTATATCAGCGCGTCTACCGCTTGTCAAGTCCTTCGACAGGCTAGTAGTGTCAAGATAATTGGACACTTTCGTTCTTAGGTTCTTTGACTACCGTAAACATGTATTTAGGCACATCCTCACGCTCATCTTCTCTAAACTGACTTATGATACCGTAAATCCATAGATTCAGGCTTTGTTCGGATTTGAAGTACCCCTGCGTTTTAATACGCCTGCGGACTTCTTCTAAATCCCGTTCTATATGATTGGTGGTACTTATAAAGTTCTTATCTTCAAAGAAGTCGTAATAGACGATGGTGTCGTAAAAGTCCTTCTCTAAGCACCTGATAGCCTTCGGCTCAAGGCTGCGCCACTTATCACAGAACCGTTCGAATCGTTTAATGGCCTGCCGTCTTGATTCGGATCTGTATATCCTTGAGGCCTGGGCCATCATCCTTCTTCTATGCGCTGTCTTATGCTGAATATTGCTTGATAGATTCCTCAGCTTATGAGTATGACAGAGCTGCCACTTCGCGTAAGGATATACAAGCGCTATGCCCTGCTTTATGCCTTGCGCTCCATCGCTTGCTACTACCTTTAGGTACTTACCCTCCAGGCCGCGCCTATAAAGATCGTTGAGTAAGCCGGATACTTCCTGTTCGGTCTCGCCCTTGGCCAATTTAAAGGCTATGATCTCTTTCTTGTTGTCCAGGGTTATGCCGAGAACGAATAATATGACCATCTTCCGAAGGCGGCCATTCGACATCACGCTTACCCAGAGGCCGTCTATGAGAAGATATTTATACTTGTCCTCGATGGGACGAGTCCTGTATTCAGCGAGGTCACCCTCAAGGTTCTTCAGTAGCTTCGAGGCTGTGCCGTGGCTTACCGCGCCTTTTATGAAGGAGCCGAAGAACTTGCGCTGCTTACGGGTAGATAAGCCCAGGATCATCGATAACACGACCGTATTATCGAACTTCTTCTGGCGTCTCTGGTATCTATCAAAGAGCTTGTACTTTATCTTGGTGCCGTCTCTGGCTACCGGTATATTGACAAGGCTTGTGCCGAATGTCGTGGTGAAGTATCTTTGGTATTCACCTTTACGATTGTCTATCCTAAGAGGCGCGTGCTCGTATCTCTTAGCGCCGATCTGCAGAGCGAATTCCTCATAGATATCGCCCTGCATTAGATTCTGTACCGCCTGATGGGCTCTTCGCTCAAAATTATCGAAGTCGCCCGCCACTCCCAGCTCTTTTAAATTCCTCTTTACATATTGCCACTGTACTGCTAAATTCTCTTGCGAGAGATTAATGTCTCTCATGGTATATCCTCCTTGGGTCTTCATGACCCGGTTATCTTGCCGATAACCGTGAGGATATACCTTTTTTATTTACATTTCAAAGAACTTTTAAGATTAAAACCGTCCAAAACACTATACACTATCTTTTCGCTGATTTAATATCACCTCCTTTTGGCCTGACAGTGCCTGAAGCGGGGTA
>CAZYZC010000147.1:0-3733 GCA_964650985.1 uncultured Planctomycetia bacterium
CAAAGCGAAGACCGTATTCGGCCTGACGCAAGCCGGTGTGGCGGAGGCCGCGGCGGAGTATATCGCCGCACAAGCCGCGGTATCGGAGAGCGGTATTAGAGGCGCGCTCACCGCGATGATGATCTTTACGGGCATCGGTTTAAGCGCCGGCTCGTTGATGGCACAGGAAGCCATTTCACCGACGATCGAACCCGCAAAGCCGGTCATAACAACGGTTACCGCTGTTATGACGACGGAGCCGGCTTCTGCCGCGGAAAAGCAGATGTTTGGCATAAATGATCTGGATAACCGCTGTACAACGATGCTTGCAGACGCCCGCAATGAGCTTGGCAGCCCATCGCCGGATTATGAAGCGGCGGGTCTGCTTGTAAACAGGGCAAATAACCTGTATCTCCTCGAGAGAGGTTATCTGGCCGTCACTTACGAAAATAATATGGAAGTCTTCAAGGTACTAAATAAAACGCCGTATGAGGCAGACGGAAAGCCGATAGGCCTTGTCTATCTGGTAGAGCAGATCCCGGGGCAGAAGTACAGCCAGACCTACGCTGGGCTGCACTATTCCGACGATATAATGATCGTTGATAAGAATGTTGCAACCCCGGATTATATTATGGGATTTGAACATGCAGATATATACGGCGCGGATATCGCAAGCGCTCTTAATCGTCTCAGACGTCGGGTAAACGACACGGATGCGGCTCTTGAATCTACATCGATCCATGAAGCCGGACACCGCGCCATATCCCGCGACAGACATTTAGGGGAATTCGTTGCTCAAAGAGGCGGGCCCGGTGTGGATGAATTTTTCGCAAGGCTTATCGACTTAAAGAACGGTAACGCCGCCCCATGGAAGATCGCAAAAGCTATCGGAATAGTATGCCATGCAATAGGCGGTTATGTTGACGGAAATATACCGTCGCTGGATCATAATGTACTCGCTGAAGCCGCGTTAATAGATTCTCTCATTGAAAAAGGCATAACCGAAGGCCTGTTTAAGAAAGAGCAGTTCTATATCAACGGGAAGGATGTGTATAAAGGATTAAAAGAGCGTTTGCTGGGTTCCGGCTGGCGGACCAATTTCTTCCGCGACGATGCCGTTAAGCCATCGATGACGCCGGAAGACGTGAAGGATTTCTATAACTATATGCTGCACGTATCCTGGGCCTTTGACAAGGCGTTCGAGACTCCTGATTTCATAGATACCCTGCGCGGCTGGACCGACGCTATCAGCGGAACTTCGCTTCCGGTTATACGCCCCTTAAGTATCCCTGTGTCTGTAGAAACAGGGATAGGCGCGCCGATATCCGGACCCGAAGGCTCTATCGTGGCCGGTCTGACACAACCCGGCGTCGACATCACCAGGACCACCGCGGAGTATATCGCCGCACAAGCCGCGGTATCGGAGAGCGGCATCGCGTTCGATAACATGACGTTCACTCTAGAGGTTCGCGGCAATGTGTACGCTATACCTGTGGCAAAGGGCGCCGATGTGATGAAGGTAGTGACAGACTACGTCAGTAATAACATCCTGGATGCCGGCGAAAGACTATCCGCTTTAGGCGCTCTTAAAGATATCGCTCTGGCTACCGATGGTAAACTGCGCTACGAAGTCGCGTTCTCTGTAGGTAAGAATGGATCCATTCGCGGGTTGAACGAGACAGCGCTGGTAATAAACGAAACAGGCGGATATGATTTCAGATCCAAGGTTAATATAACTAATGACACTGAATGGCTGATACATTCGCATCCTGTCCTGCCGAAGTCTGAAAGCGAATTTGACGCCGATAAGGCGAACTTAAAGGAGATATTCGGCGCAGGCTCCATAGTCCTATTGCCCGGCGGTCAGATGAGAGTGCTTGCTACGCCCAATAGAGTGGCTCAGGACATCGGCCTCGAGGTCACTCATACGATATCGGTCGACAAGAACTTCTCTACGCAGACCGGTGAGATAGTCGATGTATCGCCGTCCGTAGGCGGCGTGCTGGCCAAGCTTAGGGAGTATCCGATCGGTGAGAACGGCGTAAGGCTGGTAGCGTTCAGCGCCGATTCGGTAGGGCCTTCCGCCGTAGGTGTGGCTAAAGCGCTGAAGGACTCTAAAGCCGTAAGGCCGGTCGCGTTCGGTGAGGAGAAAGACAGGGCCAGGATAGAAGCCCTCGGATTCTTCTTCGTTACGAGGACGCAGAAAGGGACCATATCCGAAGATATAGAAGAATCCATGAGACGCAATACGCCCGGCATAGAAATAGATAATATCAGCGTAGTCGTTATCGATACCGGCAACTTTACGGATAAGGCGAGAGCAGATGTGCATAAAGACTTAAGCCGCAGCAAGTCTTTAGGATTCAAGCTCTCCAGCTATGTCATATTGGAAAAAGAGCTTAAGAGCGGCGAAGTCAACCTTACCAATCTGCTGCGAAGCGTAATGCAGGGCAAGCCCTGCGTCGTCGTAGTGGGCTTCGGCGGCAGCGAGAAGCTCTTTAGCGACATCAAAGGGCTGCTCGCGGGCATAGGCTTCTTCAAGGTGGTCGATTCCATCGGCAAGGCCTTGAAAGAGATCTACGACGCCATCCGCGCCACTGCCGTGAGCGTGTAACATTGTCAACACCCGGTGTTGACATAAAAGGTCATGAAAAATATATGCGAAGATTGAAACACATAGCAGTGGCCCTGCCATTGCTCCTCATCGTCGCCGCCTCGTCACGCGAGGCGCACGAGGAGTGGTCCGCCAGGCAGGGTGTCGAGAAGACCAGCCGCGCCATGTTCGCCTGCCAGCCGATGGTCGAAAAGTCCGCCTCGAACGAGCTAATCTATCCACCCAAGAACCGAATCTAAAGTACAACACCCACTGTCAACACCGGGTGTTGACAGTTGTGTTGACAGTTGCGGCTGCCAGTTCGCGCTGGCGATCTATATGGTCAGTGACGAATTTAGAATATTCTAAATTCGTCATATCCAAATATTCTGCAAAATGGCATATTCTTTCAGCGGTCGGTGTCCTCGCGATATATTCGCCATATGATGAATATTTCCACTCCTCCGGCCTGTTGACAATATATGCGGTAACCGGATTTAGGTGTATGTATCGTGTGGTATGTAGCAATTGCTCATCTGTTTTTATCGCCACATTTTTAAAACGGCTTTCCCATAGCGGCCCTTTCCTGCGATGCTTCATATTGAAATACTTACTGTATGAATTTTCCACACGATGCATAAATCTGCTAATGCTGTCGTCGGCACTGCCCTTTAAAATAAGATGGGGATGCGTCGGCATGATGCAATAAGCGATTATGTCGACGATACGTTTCTCATGCCTATTTTCCGGTTGTATCTTAAACGCTCTAAATGAGCACGGCGGCCGTTCCATTGAGCAATAAGCGATTGCCCGGACTATTCTTTCATAATCATCATCGCAGTTAAATATCACAAATTCCGCGATGGTCCTGTTGTAAATATGATACAGCTCATTCTTTACCAATGGTACCGGCCTCTGCGGCATATCCCCTCCTTTGTTAGTTTTTTCCACTGCCAATTAATGTCAACACCCGGTGTTGACATAGTGTTGACATATGTTGACATAAGGTCCCCCTACTATATAAGACGGTGAAAACCGTCAAATTATTGCAAATTTATTTAAAAGATTTTTGCAATAATTTTGCCCATTTCGACGTCTTATATATGGGGGGCATTGTGCGCCTTCATAACATAAGGAGGGGGTATGGGCGAATTGATATTG
>CAZYZC010000148.1:0-2040 GCA_964650985.1 uncultured Planctomycetia bacterium
TATTTCCTCGATTTGGATTCCAGTTTCTTTATCTGTCCCACGCGCCTCGCATGGCGCTCACCCAGGTTCTCCGTCTCAAGCCACACCTTCAGTATTTTTTTTGCCAGGCTTGATTCGGTATAATCCGCGGCGAGGACGAGGATATTACAGTCGTTGTGCTCGCGCGAGGACTTCGCCATCTCTACGCTCTGCACCACCCCGGCTCTCACGCCCGGCAGCTTATTCGCTATTATTGCCATCCCTATCCCCGTCCTGCATATGAGGACCCCGCGATCGGCCTTCCGGTCGCTTACAGCCCTGGCCACTTCGAACCCTATAAGGGGATAGTCACACGAATCTTTCGAATGCGTCCCCAGGTCCTCCGTGTTGTACTTTTCTTTTTTCAGGAACTCCACAAGCCTGGCCTTGAGCTCGTAACCTCCGTGATCACTTCCTATCACTATCTTCATATGCCTTCCTTCTTCTGTTACAGCAGTCCGACGATCCTCTTCGCCTCTTCCTTTATTATCGCAAGCGACAATTTGTAAAAATCGAGCGGCCTGCCCATGGGATCCGGCACGCCGTCGCCTTCGGGATATTTATGCTTATCGTCCGCGCCGTACTTCTTTAAAAGGCGGGTCTTTCCTTCGGCCGCGGGGCTCATCCTGAGAATAAAATCTTTATGGATAACCTCCATCACAAGTATCAGATCGCTTTTATCTATGAGTTTAGCCGTAATACGCCTGGACCTGTACCCGGATACATCCACACCCTCTTTATTCATGGTATCTATGGTCTCGCCGACAGGAGAGAACCCCTCGAGCGCCATTATACCGGCCGATCCAACCTCGATGTCTTCTTTGCCGGCCTCTTTCAGATACTTTTTAAAGAGTCCCTCCGCCATTACGGACCTGCAGCTGTTCCCGGTACAAACCAGGAGTATCGATCTTATTTTACTCATTCCGCAGCATCTTTTCTATCTCTTCTCTCTTTAAAGCGCCTTCGCGCAACACCCTAAACCCGCCTGCCGTAAAATCGACTACCGTGGACTCTACCCCCACGTCCGTCGGACCGGAATCGATAAGCACGTCTATCTTTCCGTCCAGGTCCCTCAGGACTTCCCCGGCGCTGGTCGGCGGATTATTACCGCTCAAATTCGCGCTCGGAGCTACTACCGGCACCCCGGCGGCCTTTATGAGTTCGATCGCCACCTTATTTGCCGGCATCCTGAAACCGACAGATCCTCCCTTTTTAGCCTTGAGCACCATCGTAAGCGGCCCGGGCCAGAATTTATCCGCCAATTTCTTCGCCAGGCCGTCAAGCGCGCACCCGAGCGCCTTTATCTGCCCCGGGCCGGCTATGTGCACGGTAAAGGGCTTGCCACCGGGCCTTTCCTTCACCTTGTACAGCCGCGCTATGGCCTTTTTATCCAGAAGGTTCGCGCCGAGCCCGTAAACGGTCTCTGTCGGGAATGCCACGAGCCCGCCCGCTTTAAGCACCCCGGCGGCGTAGCTAATAAGTTTTCCGTCCGGCTTTGCGGGGTCGACCTTTAATACAAGCGTATTTTTTAAAGAGCTCAGTAGAGCCTCTCCTCATTATATTACCAATTTTGTATACACAAAATTGGCGCCCGCGATATGTCTGCAGCCTTGAGGGCTAGAATCTAATGGTCTTGTTCTTTTCCCGGACGCCTTCGACCATGGCCTTCTTATGACTCTCAAGCATCTTCTCTATTCTTTTATCGGTCAAGCCGAGTATTTCCAGGGCCAGTATGGCTGAATTCTTCGCACCGGCTTTACCTATCGCCACGGTAGCCACCGGTATCCCCGCGGGCATCTGGACCGTAGAAAAGAGCGAGTCCACGCCTTTTAACTCCCTGGTCTCCATAGGAACGCCGATTACGGGCAGCGTGGTGTGGCTGGCAACGACCCCTGCCAGGTGCGCGGCCGCGCCTGCACCGGCTATTATTATCTTAAACCCCTTCTTCCTGGCGGACTTAGCGAAATGCGCGGCGTCGTCCGGCGAACGGTGCGCGGAGAGTATCCTGACGTCGCTGGGCAC
>CAZYZC010000148.1:2140-3726 GCA_964650985.1 uncultured Planctomycetia bacterium
GCGCGGCGTCGTCCGGCGAACGGTGCGCGGAGAGTATCCTGACGTCGCTGGGCACTCCGTATTCGTCGAATATCTTTCTGGCCTCCATCATGACCGGAAGATCGGAATCGCTTCCCATTATGATAGCTACTGTCGGTTTTCGCATATTTATCTCCTCAATAGTTACAGCTTATCAGCCGCTTTCTGCCCTATATCCCTGCGGTAGTGCATCTCATCGAACCGTATCTTCGACACCGCATTATAACAGTTATCTATGGCGTCCTTAAAATTAATACCGAGAGCGGTCACGTTCAGCACGCGCCCGCCGTTTGTTATGAATACCCTGTTCTTGTCGGTCGAACGCCTGCCGGCCTTCGTTCCCGCATGAAAGACAAAGACATCCTTCATGGATCCGGCCTTATCGACGCCGGTTATCTCCATACCTTTTTCGAACTTATCCGGATATCCGCCGGAAGCCACTACCACCGAGACGCACGGACGCGCGTCCCATTCGGGCTTAAAACCTGCCAGGCTGCCGGAGATGCTTCTCTCCATTATATCCACAATATCGGTCTTAAGGCGCGGGAGTATCGCCTGGGTCTCCGGATCGCCGAAACGCGCGTTAAATTCCAGCACGAACGGCCCTTTATCGGTAAGCATTATACCGGCGTAAAGGGCGCCCTTATAAGGCCTGCCCTCGCGTTCCAGGCCCTTAATAACCGGCATAACCGCCGTATCTATTATTTTCCTAAACAACTCTCCGGTCACAACCGGGGCCGGCGAATAAGCGCCCATCCCTCCGGTATTCGGCCCCATGTCACTATCGAAGGCTCTCTTATGATCCTGGCTCGAAGCCATGGGGACGATATTTGACCCGTCGGACACGACTATTATGGAGGCCTCTTCGCCCGAGAGACACTCCTCTATTATCACTTTCTCTCCGGCCGCCCCAAAGACCTTGCCGATCATCATCTTCTTTACGGCGGCCCTTGCTTCTTCGATGGTCCTGGCAACTACGACGCCTTTGCCGGCCGCCAGGCCGTCGGCTTTTACGACAACCGGAGCGGTTTTCGTATCGAGGTACTTTAACGCGTCGGCGCTGTTATCGAAGACGCGGAAATCCGCGGTCGGCACGCCGAACCGCTTCATCAGTTCCTTGGCGAATACCTTCGAGCCCTCTATATTGGCAAGTTCGGCTGCCGGCCCGAATATCTTTAAACCCTCTTTACTGAAGGCGTCGACTATGCCTTTCACAAGAGGGACTTCAGGCCCTACTACGGTAAGGCCGATCTTCTTATCTTTTGCGAATTTAAGAAGCCCGTCTATGTCGTCGGCTTCTATCCCTACGAGCTCCGCGACTTCGGATATCCCGCCGTTTCCGGGCGCGCAATAAAGTTTCTTACACCTGGGGCTCTTCGATATCTTCCACGAAAGGGCGTGTTCCCTGCCGCCGGAACCGACCACGAGTATATTCATTGTATGACTACTTCTCTGTTGCCTTTTACAACCCTTCCTATTATGTGGGGCTTCAACCCGCATCCCAAAAGCGCCGATGCCGCTTTATCCACCTGGCCGGGTTCGAGCACCAAAACCATTCCTATACCCAT
>CAZYZC010000149.1:0-3721 GCA_964650985.1 uncultured Planctomycetia bacterium
GCGATCGAGATGGCGAACCTCTACGAGAAGATATGAGAAAGCGCACTAAAGCGCGCGAGCACGCGCTGAAAGTTCTCTACGCTATCGACATAACCGGCCATGATCCGGAGCAGTGTCTGGAGGTATTCTGGAGAGATAACGAAGAGCCGGACAGGGAGACCAGGGAGTTTGCGAATGCCGTGGTCCTGGGATACTGTAAGAATCGCGAGGCCATCGACGAGGTGATAACCGCCCATACGACCAACTGGCAGCTTAAGCGCATGGCCGTCATAGACCGGAATGTGCTGCGCGCGGCCACTTATGAGCTCCTCTTTTGCGCGGACATCCCCCTGAAGGTGGCTATAAACGAGGCCATCGATATAGCCAAAAAATACGGTGACAAGGATTCCGGTAAATTCGTGAACGGCGTACTTGATAAGATAAGTAAGATTAAAAAAAGTTGAAATAAACCATGATCCCTCGACGCGGCCTAAATTCAAACAGTTGCCTTGCTCGGGATTATGGTGAGCGAGCAGAGCGAGTCGAACCATGAAATACGCGGACCTGCACGTCCACACACACTATTCCGACTCGACCTTCTCTCCCGAGGAGGTCCTGTCCGCCGCCGAGGGAAAGGCCCTGTCTGCCATAGCGATATGCGACCATGACACGACCGACGGCGTAGAGCCGTGCATAAGGATCGGCGACACTAAAGGCATAGAGATCATTTCCGGCATAGAGCTGACCGTGGAAAAACCCGACGCCGAGATACATATTCTCGGCTATTTTATTGACTGGAAGCTCGAATGGCTGCAGAAGAAGCTCAAAGCCATCCAGGACGGCAGGATCGACCGCATCTACAAGATGCTGGAAAAGCTCAAGCTGGAAGGCGTAAATATAGAAGCGGCGGATGTATTCGATATTGCCGGCAAGGGCTCCGTCGGGCGCCTTCACCTCGCGCGCGCGATATTGAAATCCGGCGCCGTCAAAAGCTTTAGAGAAGTTTTTGAGAAATACCTGGGCTTCGGCAGGCCCTGTTATTCTCCGAATATAAATTTTGAACCGAAGGAAGCCATAGAGATGGTTATCGAAGCCGGCGGCGTTCCGGTAGTCGCCCACCCCGGTATAATGCGGAAGGACGAGTATATAAAAGAGCTGGCCGGTTACGGATTGAAGGGCATAGAGGTGTACCATACCGATCATAATAACTCGACGACCCGCCATTACGAGGAGCTGGCAAAATCTATGGGGCTTCTCATGACGGGCGGATCCGATTGCCACGGGGCCGGAAAAGGCAGGGTGCTCATCGGGACGGTGCGGGTGCCGTATGAGATGGTAGAGAAGCTGAAGGAAGCGGCGGGGAGAGCTGGGTAAATTACAAATTACAAATCCCAAATCACAAATAATTTCCAATGACCAAAATTACAATAACCAAACATGATTTAAAATTCATGCGGATGGCTATCGGGCTGGCGAAGAAGGCCGAGGGTAAGACGAGCCCTAATCCTTTGGTCGGAGCCGTCCTGGTAAGATCCGGACGGGTGGTAGGCAAAGGTTATCACAGGAAGTGCGGCCTCCCGCATGCCGAATCAAACGCCATACGCGACGCCGGGTCAAAAGCAAAAGGCGCCGATCTTTACGTGACTCTCGAGCCGTGCGACCATTTCGGAAGGACCCCTCCGTGTACCGGCGCCATAATCGATGCCGGAATAAGGCGCGTAGTGATCGGGATGAAAGATCCCAACCCGATAAATAACGGCAGGGGAATAGCCCGGTTAAAACGCTCCGGAATAAAAGTATCGGTCGGCGTCCTTGAAGAAGAGGCCTCTTCCGTCAACCTGCCGTATATAAAATATATCAGGACCGGCCTGCCGTATGTGACGCTTAAGATGGCGCAGTCGCTCGATGGTAAGATCGCGACGGCCACGGGAAATTCAAAGTGGATAACATCGGAAGAAGCAAGAGCGCACGTGCAAAAATTGCGCGGTAAGGCCGACGCGGTTATGGTCGGCGCGAATACCGTATTAAAAGATGATCCCTCGCTATGCTGTAAGATCCCGGGAGCTAAACAGCCGGCGAGGGTGATAGCCGGCGGGAGGACGTCGATACCGGCGTCGGCTAAGATATTCCGCGGCGCGGACAGATCGAAGGTTATCGTGGCTGTCGGGCCTCACGGTAAGGTGGATCTTAAAGACCTCCTTAAAAAACTGGGGAAGATGGGCCTTATCAATATTTTAGTCGAGGGCGGAGGAGAGCTTGCCGCGAGCCTTGTGGAGGGCGGGCTTGTTGACAGGTATCTGTTCTTTGTCGCCCCAAAAATAATAGGCGGAAGGTCCGCGGTGACTTCGATAGAGGGAGAAGGCGTAAGGGCTGTTAAGGATGCCGCCGGGATTAAAGGGATGAAGGCCGTGGCTATCGGCCGGGATATACTTATAGAAGGGTATGCTTAAAAAATGTTTACCGGGATAATAAAAGAAATAGGAAATATAAGAAATATAAGGCAGAGGGGCAATATCCTGAGCCTTGAAATAACGTCGAATAACGTTGCCATCGGCTTATGTGTCGGCGATAGCGTCGCGGTGAATGGAGTCTGCCTTACCGCTGTGAAAATAACGAAATCAGTTATCGCCTTCGATGTGATGGATGAGACCGCGCGGCGATCAACTTTCGCGCGGCTGAGGGAAGGCGACCTCGTCAATCTCGAAGGCTCGATGAGAGCCGACGGTGTTTTCGGCGGGCACTTCGTGCAGGGGCATGTCGATTGTGTCGGGGCTGTCAGCGGTATAAAAAAAGCCGGAGATAATTTTTCGATAGGTATTGATGTGCCGGGCGGTTTCAACGGACTTTACGTAGATAAGGGGTCGGTTGCCATCGACGGCGTAAGCCTTACGATAGGCGGGTGCAAAGACGGCGGATTTGAGGTGCATCTCATACCGCATACGCTTAAAGCCTCTACGCTCGGCAGGCTGAAGGCGAAAGATAAAGTGAACGTCGAGTTCGATATACTCGGAAAGTATGTAAAAAAGGGCTTACGGCTTACGGGTTACGGGTTACGGGTTACGGAAGATTTTCTAAAAGACAAGGGATTTATTTGAAAAGCCCGTGCTTGTGTGATATAGTTTAGCTAAATATAAGGGGGGCGGATGAAAAAGAAACTGCTTTTCGTGGTGCTGGCGGTTATATTGGTTTCAAGCGCTCTTACGCGAAGCGCATACTGTGATGATGCCCTGAAGAAACTGGGGAGAGGCTTAGCCAACTGCATAACATTCCCGTTTGAGCTTATAGAGCAGGTCAAGCGCGTCAACCTCTCCGACGGCCCGATGGCGGCCTGCACCTGGGGCATCCTCAAAGGCGTAGGTATGACCGGCGTCCGCGCCGTAGTCGGCGTATACGAGGTTGTCACATTCCCGGTCCCGCTTCCCAGAGCATACAAGCCTATACTGACCGACCCCGAATTCTTCGCCGAAGATAAGAATTGGTAACCTTCGGCGCTACAAGACAGCCATAGGTTACTCCGGCCTTCGTAGGAGGCCGGAGTAACTTCTAGCGCTATCCGACAGATCGTAGACCACTACGATCTAGCAGCCCAAATTATCCGCAGGTGTAGGGCGCCCTTAAGAGCGCCCTGTCGCTTTATAGAACATCCTTGCCCGCCGAACTCATATGTGTTAAAATGATACCTTAATACGATTCGGGAAGTAGCCCGCCTTCGCATTTAATGCGTAAAACGACCGAATGCTTC
>CAZYZC010000150.1:0-3680 GCA_964650985.1 uncultured Planctomycetia bacterium
CGCCGTGACGGAGCTCTTAAAGGTAGCCAAGCTCGATCACGTCTTCGAGATATATTCGGATGAAAAGACCGCCATAGACAGTTTTTTCGACACCGGCTCCCTTGCCCATCTGCGCAGAAAATTCCAGCGGCTGGATATTCACATAAAGGTGAAGTATAAACTTTTGGGATCAGGAAAGGATCCGAAGATATTCGACGGCATGGCGCTGAACTTAAGCGCGGCCGGCATATATGTACACACCAAATATGTCCTTCCGCTGAACAGCCTCCTGGAGGTATCTCTGGTCATTCCGGGCTCGACAAAGAAACTTACGGCTGACGGCAGGATCATATACTTAGCCGACAAGGATATACAGCCGCATGTATATCCCGGGATGGGGGTGGCCTTCGTTCACCTGGCTTCGAAAAACGAAAAGGCCGTCATAGATTTCATAGACCGCAATGTGACGCACAGGGCGGACGAATCATAGTAGCGCCGCAAGCGCCAATCCGCACTTACTTCCGATAGGAAGTATTCTGCAAGGAAGTATTCCGCAAGGTGAGTAATCTAAATTCCGTAAAAAAGGCCGTCCATTATTTCAAAGATTCACTGTCGAGCTGCTGTATCTGCCCGAGAAGATGCGGCGTCGACAGGGCCGGAGGGAAGACCGGATATTGCCGCGCCGGACTGAAGGCTTCCGTGTACAGCCACCTGGCGCATCAGGGGGAAGAGCCGCCGATCTCGGGAGAGCGCGGATCGGGCACCATATTCTTTTCCCGCTGTAACATGAAATGCGTCTACTGCCAGAACTATCGATTCAGCCAGCTCGATGAAGGCAAAGAGGTGACGACGGGTGAGCTGGCGGATGAGATGGTTTCGCTCGAAAAACGCGGCTGCCATAATATAAATCTCGTGAGCCCGACGCATTACCTGCCCCAGATCTTATCGGCTCTTAAGGAGGCGCTCGAAAAGGGGCTGTCGGTGCCTATCGTATACAATACGAGCGGTTATGAGCTTAAAGAAACTATGGAAGCCATCGAGGGCGTGATGGACATATACCTGCCCGACATGCGTTATTCCGATAATAGCGCGGCTAAAAAATACTCGGACGCCCCCGACTATGTGGAGCGCAACCGCGAAGCCGTCCTGGAGATGCACAGGCAGGCCGGGGACCTTATTACAGATGAAGAAGGAATCGCTAAAAGGGGCGTGATAATACGCCTCCTGGCGCTGCCCGGAAATATATCGGGCACCATTGAAACCTTACGGTTTATAAAAAATAATATCTCTAAAAACACATACCTGAGCATAATGAGCCAGTACTATCCGACCTTCAAGGCCTATAGCTATCCGGAGATATCCCGCGCCATAGGCAGGGAAGAGTATGCGAATGTAGTTGACGAGGCTCACCTTTTAGGATTAAATGATGGCTGGGTGCAGGAGTCACCCAGAGATATCGACACGAAATTCTTCGGAACGAATATAACCCCCGAGTAATTTTTGCGGGAAGATAAGAGATGTGGAAGGCAGCGACGATGGCCGTTAAAAAAACCAAAAAAGTTTCTTACGAAAAACACCTGGAGGCCATATCAAAGGTATCCAGCTCCATAACATCCAACCTATACCTTAGTGATATACTAAAGCTCATAGTAACGGTGACGGCCGAGGTTATGGATTCGAAGATATGCTCTCTCATGCTCGTCGACGATAAGACCGGAGAGCTTGTCCTGAAAGCCACCCAGTCCATGAGTGAGGGGTACAATAAGAAACCCAATCTGAAGGTCGGCGAAGGCATTGCGGGTATGGTCGCTCAGACAAATAAATTAATATCAGTATACAACCTGGAAGAAGAGCCTGAGTATAGGTCTAAGAATATAGCCGAAAAAGAGGGCCTGAAATCGCTCTTGGCGGTTCCGCTTTCATTCAAAGGAAAGGTTATCGGTGTTTTGAATAGCTATACATCCCACCCGCATAAATTTTCCAGAGAAGAAATAAATGTTCTTACCGCTGTAGCGAATCAGGCCGCCATAGTGATCGAGAACGGCTCGCTGATGCTGAAGACAAAGAACGCCCTGGAAGAGCTGGAAACCCGTAAGGCTGTGGAGAGAGCCAAAGGCATACTGATGCGCGAAGAAGGCATGCCGGAAAATGAGGCCTTCAGGAAAATACAGAAACAGAGCATGGATCTGCGCAAATCGATGCGCGAGATCGCAGAAGCCATAATACTTATGGAGAATATGCGGAAAAAATAGAGCGGTTAGGATTAAAAAAGCCGGCTTTTAGTACTTGACAAAATTCCCGGAAGTGATATACTTAATATGAAGGTAAAGATGACAAAGATGTCTTCTGAGCAAAGTCAGCCAGAAGACGTTTTCAGTTTACAGGGACTAAGGCGTCCAAATCCCGGGTGGGATACGGACGCCTTTTGTATTGGAGTAAGATGAAAAATAATATACGACTGGCCATAGCGCAGATAAATTGCACGGTAGGTGATCTCGAAGGGAACGCCGGCAAGATAAGAGAATATCTTGGTAAAGCTGAAGCCCTGAGGTGCGATATAGTATCTTTCCCGGAACTCGCGATAACCGGATATCCGCCGGAGGATCTTCTCCTGAAACCGTCTTTCATCGGAGACAATATAGCCATGCTCGGTAAAGTAGCCAAATCGGTCGGAAACATCGTAGCGATCATAGGCTTTGTAGACCGAAAGAAATCTGATACATATAATGCCGCCGCCGTCATACATAAAGGCAAGATTGCCGGGGTATGCTACAAGATGTCTCTACCCAATTACGGAGTATTCGACGAGAATCGATATTTTAAGGCCGCGCCTTCCCAGTCGGTATTCAGGCTGGGCAATATTGTGTTCGGCGCCAACATCTGCGAGGACATCTGGCACAGAGAAGGCTCGGTCGCTATGCAGGCTGCCAAGGGAGCGGACCTTATAATCAACATAAGCTCGTCTCCCTACTACATGGGCAAGATAGACAAAAGGGAAGAAGTGGTCCGCTATCAGGCGAAGACCAATAATGTCTTCGTATCATATACAAATATGGTGGGTGGCCAGGACGAGCTTGTATTTGACGGGCGAAGCATGATAGTGGATAACAAAGGGAAGGTCATAGCAAGGGCGGATGCTTTCAAAGAGGACCTCCTGGTCTCCGACATCGAAATACCCTCCACGGGCAGGCGCCCTAAGAAAGTGGTGATCGTATCTTCGGAATTGTCAGCGTCGGAGAAGCCGGAGATCCCGGCCCGCAAGGTAAGACAGCCGGGCGCCGTTGCCGAGGTATATGAGGCTCTTCTGCTCGGGCTTGAAGATTACGTCCGGAAGAACGAGTTTAAAGAGGTTGTCATAGGGCTTTCTGGCGGGATAGATTCGTCGATCGTTGCAGCGCTGGCGGCGGACGCTCTCGGCAAGGATAACGTCATAGGGGTATTCATGCCGACGAGATATTCTTCCGAAGCTTCCGAAAAGGATGCCAGGGAACTGGCCGATAGGCTTGGAATGCGGTTTTTAACCATACCTATCGAACAGCTCTTTAAGCTATATATGATGGCTTTAGATCCTAAGTTCTCGGGGTCGGGTAAGGATAAGACCGAGGAGAATCTGCAGGCAAGGATCCGCGGCAATATGCTGATGGCGCTATCCAATAAGTTCGGCTGGATGGTCCTTACCACGGGCAATAAATCCGAGATGA
>CAZYZC010000151.1:0-1836 GCA_964650985.1 uncultured Planctomycetia bacterium
AAAGAGGAAGGCGGCCGTCACACCCCCTTCTTTAACGGATACCGTCCGCAGTTCTACTTCAGGACCACCGACGTTACCGGAGTGGTCACGCTCCCGAAGGAAGTGGAGATGGTGATGCCCGGAGATAACGTCAGGTTCGATGTAGTCCTGATCACCCCGATAGCGCTGGAGAAGGAATTACGCTTCGCCATACGCGAAGGCGGCCATACGGTCGGCGCAGGGGTAGTGACAGAAGTAGTAGAGTAAAAATGGCACAGCAAGCGCCCCAAAAGATAAGGATAAAACTGGTAGCCTACGACAACAGGCTTATCGACGTCTCCGCCAAGGAGATAGTCGAGACCGCCAAGCGTACCGGAGCCGATGTGGCCGGCCCGATCCCTCTTCCTACGAAGCGGGAGGTATTCACGGTCCTGAGGTCGCCGCACGTAGACAAGAAGTCGAGGGAGCAGTTCCAGATAAAGACGCATAAGCGCATTCTCGATATAGTGAACCCGACGGCAAAGACGATTGACGCTTTAAAGAAGCTTGATCTCCCCGCAGGCGTTTACGTAGAGATAAAGTAAGTTATCCCCCTCGGGGAGGCTTTGCACTAAGATATAAGGAAAAGAAAAATGACAGGGATACTCGGCAAGAAGATAGGGATGATGAATATATTCGATGAGCTCGGACGCAATATTCCGGTAACGATTATCGAGGCGGGTCCGTGTTACGTGCTTCAGGTGAAGACTAAAGAGACGGACGGTTACAGCGCCATACAGATGGGGTTCTCGGAAAAGAAGGAGCGCCTTGTAAATAAACCGGCGAAAGGCCACTTTAAGAAGGCCGGAACTCAGGGCTTGAGGTTCATAAAAGAGCTCATCGTAAAGGATACCGCGCCTTATAAAGCGGGACAGAAGCTGGAGGCGGACCTGTTCGCTAAGGGCGATTATGTGGATGTCACGGGTATTTCCATAGGAAAGGGTTTTCAGGGAGGCGTCAGGCGCTGGGGATGGCGGGGCGGACCGGGCGGCCATGGCTCTATGTTCCACAGGGCTATCGGGTCTATCCAGTCGGGCGCGAGATTAGGGCGCGTTACCAAGGGGCATCATATGCCCGGCCATATGGGAGTCGACAGGATCACAATCCAGAACCTGGAAGTCGTCGATGTTGACAAGGCGAACAACCTGATGGTGGTTAAGGGCTGCGTGCCCGGCCATAAGAACTCTTTCGTTATGGTTAAGGAGGCCAGGAAGAGGCCGAAGGGATGGATAAAGCCCAAACAGGCTCAGTCTGGTTCTAAAAAGAGCGTTAAATCGCATACAGCAGGAAAGAAATAATGGAAAAACAGCCTAAAACGAGACGTGCCAGAAGAGAAAAAAGAGATAAGATCGAGAAGGCCGTGGCCGGAGCCAAGGCCAAAGGGACTGAGCAAAAGGAATTCTCGGTGCCTATCTACGACATGAAGGGCAAGAAGGTATCGACCTTTACCCCCGATAAGGAACTTTTTAACGGAGAGGTCAATAAGGCGGTATTGTACCAGGCCGTCATCATGTATAACGCCAAGAAACGCCAGGGAAACGCCTCTACGAAGACCAGGGGCGACGTTTCGGGCGGCGGCAAGAAGCCTTTCAGGCAGAAGGGCACCGGACAAGCGAGAGCCGGATCCACCAGGTCCCCTCTATGGAGACATGGCGGCACAATATTCGGTCCGCACCCGAGGGATTATTCCTATTCCATACCGAAAGCCATAAAGAGGCTGGCGTTCCTGTCGAGCATCAATTCCAAGCTGAACGACAATAAAATACTCGGGCTCGAGGCCATGATAATAAGCGAACCCAAGACGAAGAACGTCGTCGC
>CAZYZC010000151.1:1936-3661 GCA_964650985.1 uncultured Planctomycetia bacterium
TACTCGGGCTCGAGGCCATGATAATAAGCGAACCCAAGACGAAGAACGTCGTCGCGCTCCTGTCCGCCCTTAAAGTCGGGCCGGGCAAGACGCTTCTGGTGCTCGATTCAGTAGACAAGAATGTCATGCGCGCGTCGAATAACATCGCCAACCTCCAGGTCAGGAACTATAAAGATGTGAGCACTGTGGATATATTGACATCCGAGAGCGTCGTGATGTCTAAGGGGGCACTGGAGAAATTACCGGAAAGGCTCAAGGCACTGAAATGACCCAGCACCTTCTTAAACAGGTTCCTTGATCAGGCGGCAGGGTTAATTAAAAATAAAATGTTGTAAAAAATATTATTGAAAGAAGGTGCCGGGTGAAACACGCACAGGACATAGTAAAGGGTATGATACGGACCGAGAAGGGCTCCGTAATGATGGGCGATAATAAGTACCTGTTCTGGGTAGATAAGTCGTCCAACAAGATCGAGATAAGGAAGGCTGTAGAGGATATATACAAGGTGAAGGTTTCAGGGGTCAATACCTTAATGATGAGAGGCAAATCCAAACGCGTGAGGTACGCGGTGGGTAAGACCCCGGATTGGAAGAAGGCCATCGTGACCCTTAAAGAGGGTCAGAAGATAGATATCGCGACGTAAGGGACAAATAAAATGGGAATAAAGAAATTCAGGCCGACGACAGATTCACTCAGATGGACAGCCATATCCGATTTTGCGGAATTGACGAAGCACACTCCCGAAAAGAAGCTGCTTTTACCACTCAAAAAATCGGGCGGACGGAATAACCGCGGGCGGATAACGTCAAGACACAGAGGCGGCGGGCACAAGCGCATGATACGCATAGTCGACTTCAGGCGGCTCAAGCTGGACATGCCGGCGAAGGTGATCGCTATCGAATACGATCCAAACAGATCCGCGAGGCTGGCTCTTTTACAGTATAAGGACGGGGAGAGGACTTACATAATAGCCCCTATAGGGCTTGGCGTGAACGATGAGGTGGTGTCGAGCGTATCCTGCGAGGTAAAAGTAGGAAACACGATGACCCTGGGCAATATACCTGCGGGCATTCCGATACATAATGTGGAGCTCAAGAGAGGTTCGGGGGCCGTCATAGCGAGATCGGCCGGAAATTCATGCGTCATAATGGCGAAGGAAGGCGGCTATGCGCAGGTTAAGCTGCCGTCAGGCGAGATCAGGATGATAAACACCGATTGTATCGCCACGATAGGGCAGGTCGGCAACATCGAGCATGAAACGATATCCATAGGTAAGGCCGGCAGGTCAAGCTGGGTAGGCATAAGGCCTTATTCAAGAGGCGTCGCCAAAAACCCGCATGACCATCCGATGGGCGGCGGAGAAGGAAAGGCTACCGGCGGGTTGCCGAGATCTCCGTGGGGGCAGTACGCAAAAGGTTTAAAGACGAGGAAGAAGAAGAAACATTCCGACAAATTCATACTGAAACGGAGAAAATAAGATGTCGAGGTCTATATCAAAAGGTCCTTATATTGACGAGAAGCTCCTGATTAAAGTCCAGAAGATGGTCAAGTCAGGAGATAAGAAGCCCTTGAAGACATGGTCGAGAAGGTCTACTATAAGCCCGGAGTTCGTGGGCTTGACTCTCTCGGTGTATAACGGCAGGAAGTTCATACCGGTCTACGTGACAGAGAATATGGTGGGGCATAAGCTGGGTGAATTTTCGCCCACGCGCACGTTCAGGAAGC
>CAZYZC010000152.1:0-3599 GCA_964650985.1 uncultured Planctomycetia bacterium
TAGTACCAGCTCGAATCGACGAAGGTATCCATGGTGTCGGTCTCGCGTGAAGCCGCGCCGCCGCACTTCGGGCACTTAGTATTGACAAAATCTTTGGATAATTTCAACGGCGACTCGCCGGTCGGCCTGAACTCCACGTTCTCCGGTAACTCGACCGGCAGGTCTTTCTCAGAAACAGGGACAGTGCCGCATTTGGCGCAGTAGATCATCGGTATCGGAGCGCCCCAATAGCGCTGGCGCGATATGAGCCAGTCCCTCAGCTTATACTGCACGGCGCGCTTGCCGAACTTATTCTCCTCGAAGTAGTCGGCGATCTTTTCGACGGCCTCAATGGACGGAATACCGTTAAATTTACCGGAGTTGACCATCACGCCTTCATTCGTATAGGCCTCTTTCATCGTGGCCGGATCTAGGCTATTCTTCGGGTCGTCGATCCCTCGACAGGCTCGGGATTGACCCTGAGCAAGCCCTTCGATAAACTCAGGGCGCGCCGAAGGGTCGATGACCACTTCTATCGGAAGCTTATATTGTTTAGCAAACTCGAAGTCGCGCGTGTCATGAGCCGGCACCGCCATGATCGCTCCTGTGCCATACTCCATGAGTATGTAGTTAGCCACCCATATCGGCACCTTCTTGCCGTTAACGGGACTAATAACATAGCTTCCCGTAAATACGCCCTCTTTCGCGATATCGGTTTGCGCCCGCTCGATCTTCGATTCGCCGCGCATCTTCCGTATCGCGCGCTCCGCCCCGGCCTTGTCCGGAGCGCCGGCAATAAGTTCGCCCACCATGGGATGCTCCGGGGCCAGGCATATAAAAGTGGCGCCGTAAATGGTGTCGATCCTCGTTGTGAAGCATTTCAGGGTCTTCGGGCTGCCGTCCACCTTAAAATCTATCTCAACGCCGGAGGAGCGGCCTATCCAGTTGGACTGCATCGTCTTTACGCGTTCCGGCCATTCGGTCAATTTCCCAAGGTCTTTTAAAAGCCTCTCGGCGTAATGGGTTATCTTGAAGAACCACTGTTCAAGGTCCTTCTGGTTAACCTCGGATTCGCACCTTTCACAAGCCCCGTTCACCACCTGCTCGTTGGCGAGAACCGTCTTACAGGACGGGCACCAATTGACAAAAGCTTTCTTCTTGTAGGCCAGTCCCTTCTCGTAAAGTTTTAAGAATATCCACTGGGTCCATTTATAATACTCCGGCAGGCAGGATATGACTTCCCTGTCCCAATCGTATTCTACGCCCCACTGGCCGAGCTGCCGCTTCATCGTGCTTATATTGTTGAGGGTTGAGGTCTTGGGATGGATACCGCTTTTTATGGCCGCGTTCTCGGCCGGCAGCCCGAACGCGTCGAAACCCATAGGAGTGAGGACGTTAAGCCCCCGCATCTTCTTATAGCGCGCCACGACGTCGCCTATTATATAGTTCCTTCCGTGGCCGACATGGAGGGCCGCCGACGGATACGGGAACATCATCAGGCAATAGTACTTGTCCTTTGAATCCTTCGTATCGACGTTAAACAGCCGGTTCTCGCGCCAGAACTTCTGCCACTTCGGCTCGATCGTATCGAACGGATAGAATTTTTCGTCCTGCGTATTGTGCGCCGCGTCGTGGGTCATCTCTTTGCCTTTATCATCTTTTTTGCAGCAGCTATATTGCGCTTGTCGTCTTTATCCGAATCTTTCGGCGTCTCCATGATGAACGCCGCATTCTTAAGCCCGGGGTGATTTATCACCCTCCCGAGCGCTTCAAGGCCTATCTCGCCTTTTCCCAGGTGCTGGTGTCTGTCGACGTGAGAACCCAAAAGCGAAAGGCTGTCATTGAAATGAACTACTTTTATCCTGTCGAGGCCTATAAGCTTATCAAATAGCCTGAAGGTCTCCAGAAAACCGGCTTTAGTCTTTATGTCGTATCCGGCCTCGAACGCGTGAGCCGTATCCAGGCATACGCCGACGTTCTTTGGATCACCGACAAGACCGAGTATCTTTTGTATATGTTCGAACCTGTACCCTATGCTGTCGCCGGAGCCGGCCGTATTCTCCAGAAGTATCGTGGTCTCAGGCTTCGCCTTCTTCAATATCTCCGCCAGGGCTTTTGCGAATCTCTTTATGCCGTTATCCTCGCCCGCCCCTCTATGGCTGCCGGGATGCGTGACAAAATATTCGGCTCCCAGGAGATCCGCCCTCTTGACATCGTCGATATAAGCCGCTATCGACCTTCTGTACAATCCATCGTCCGGAGCCGCGAGGTTTATTATGTACGGTATATGGACCGCTACCGGCGCTATGTCATACCCGGCCTTCAGTTCCCTGAATCTGGAAAGATCGGACTTATCGAAACTCTGGGCCTGCCACCCTCTCGGGTTACGGCTGAATATCTGTATGGTGTTACACCCGAGCGCCTTTGCCCTTTCAAGCGCCTCGTATATCTTTCCGGCTATGGAGACGTGCAGTCCTATGCGCATAGTATTAGTGGTGCTGGAGGTGGGAGTCGAACCCACATGAGCTTGCGCTCACCGGTTTTTGAGACCGGCGTGTAAGCCATTCCACCACTCCAGCACTTATATCCAGTATGTTTTCCCCGCCTCGCTACATTTTAGACACGGGGCGGGGTCCCGCCGCCTCTTTCTTACGCCAATCTTAGGCGGGATGAGACCGCCCTGTATGCCAGTTCCGCCACCTCGGCATTACTATTGTTGATTATACATCAGGCTATGGTTTCGTTCAAGGGAAGTTACTGCCTGACGAATTATTATTAGGGCTCTCAGTTGAAACACCTTATTGTTTGAAGATTATACTTTACATAGCTGTTTGAATATCATAGAATAACCTTGTGATGAAAAGACATTCCAAAAAAACTATTGATAATGCGGTTAAACTCCGAAGAAAAGGATATTCCCTGACAGAGATCTCATGTATGATGGGCTTATCCAAGAACACTATATATCACTGGGTAGGCGATATATCTCTTACGCGCTGTCAAAAATTCAGAATTCTCAAAAAAGAAATCCGATGCGGTAGGGCAGGCCTGTTAAAGGCTCATAAAATAAAGCAGGTAAAAATACTTAAATGGAGGCGGGAGCTTCTCTCACGGGCAAAGCGGTATGGAAGGTTAGCTGATAAAAAAGGCGCGTTCGCTAAATTGCTCTGCGGTACGTTGTATCTTTGCGAAGGAGCGAAATATCCCTCCTCGAGACAGATGATATTCGGGAACTCGGATCCCAGATTGATAAAAACTTTTCTCTGCTTATTGAGAAACAACTTTTCTATTGACGAGAAGAAAATGAAGTGTAGAATAATGCATAGGCACGATCAGGATGGCAAGGGCCTAAACAGGTTTTGGTCGCGTGTCACACAAATACCGCTGCGGCAGTTTTATAAGGATTACGCGGATAAACGCACAAAAGGGTTTACCACAAAAAAGCGGGATTATAAGGGGGTATGCGCTGTTCAGTACAACAGCGTAAATCTCCAATACGAGCTTCAGTGTATTGGGGAATCTATATATTTGATAAAGAATTAACGGGGCCGTAGCGCAGCTGGGAGCGCGACTGAATGGCATTCAGTAGGTCGGGAGTTCGATCCTCCTCGGCTCCACCA
>CAZYZC010000153.1:0-3584 GCA_964650985.1 uncultured Planctomycetia bacterium
CTCCTTCGATAAGGAAGGCAAGTACTCAGGCGCCATGCTCATAGCTAACTTCGCCACTACCGCATTAGCCGCTACCGCAGCCGTAGACGCCGCCACGAAACTCGGCGTGACAAAAGACTTAGTCTCGATCCGCGGCAAGGTAGCAGACGTAGACGCCATACACTCCTTCGATAAGGAAGGCAAGTACTCAGGCGCCATGCTCATAGCTAACTTCGCCGCTACAGCTGATGCAGTTACTTTCGTCACCGATACCGCCAAAAAACTGGGCATCGATAATCGTCTTATATCGATACGAGGTACGGTGGAGGGCATAGAGGGAGTTCACTCGCTACAGGGTATTTCCAAAGACGGTATGACAGCTGTTTTAAGATATGCGCGCCCGGATAACACATCCGGCTTTAAAACCTCTGTTGACGAAAGTCGCGTAAGCGCAAAAGACGCAAAAGGCATGCTACCCGTTGAAGGTAAGTATAAAGGCCGCGTCGACTTTGACAAGGACGGCAAGATCACCGGCATGAGCGGCATCCTGCCGGCGATCGATGCAAGTGGAGAGTTGTTTGGCATATTCCGTTGTGACTCCGCCGACAAAGGAATGTTTATATCCCTTAAGAAAGAATTCGCCACCGATAAAAACTCTGTAGCCATTTCCAATAAGGAATTTAAGCTTAAAGACGGCGCTATCGACCTGGATCTCGGCGGCGCCGGTGTTACGGGCATATTCAATAATTCAGGCGCATTCGCCGGTGATGACATAAAAGCAAGGGTAGTCAAAGGCGGCAAGCTTTCATTCTCGGCCCAGGGTTACCTTGCCTTTATGGGTGTGATAGACGGCCGTTCGGTCCAGCAGCAGACCCCGGGAGCGACTTCCGGCGCGGCAGGCAAGGGTCTTGAGACAAAAGAGACCGTCTGGAGCCAGGTTGCGTATGATCCGGAATCCAACACGTATATAGTCGACGGGACGGTAGAGTATAAGGATAACCATTCCTGCGCGTTCGCCAACGGTGCCATCATGGATATTGCCAAATCACCCAAAGGACTCGATTATAACGGCGTCCACTATGAGATGACGAAGAAGGAGAAGGAAATAAAGGTAACGGAGTATGTAGAATCCTTGACCGGCAAAGGGGACTACGCACGGCAGGTGACGAGAACCGTGCGAACCGAAGGTACTCTTAAGATCGGCGCGGATGGCAGCGTTACGCCTTCCGGCGACTACGCCTATATGCGCGGCGAGATAACACCTCTTGCAGGCAAGTTCACAGTCAGTTATCAAGGACACGAGATCGTCCTGTCCGAGGGCGTAGTCACGTTGAAGCCGTTCGAACGTAACGGGGCGTGGTCATTTGAGCCTTTCAAAGAAGAAGGCTTCGGCACGACCAGCCCTTGTGCCGTAAAGCAGGAGCTCGGAGAGGGCGGCGTCGATTTTGCCGCGGTTATAAGCGGCATGCGATATGACAAAAACGGATGGAATAAGTCTGCGGCAGCTGCCGAAATTACGATTGACGGAAAGATCTATTCGGCCACAGCCGCCGAGATCGGCATAGGCGTCAATGGCGCATTATCAGTGCAGATGAAGAAGCCGATAGTCGTTACGGGGCTGCGCAAGGTCGCAAAAGACGACAAGGGCCAACTTATCACGACCGAGAAGTTTGAGCTCAGAAGCATCGCCGTGGCGCATGGGCAACTGGTGATAACCGATGCGGTGCTGCACCTTCCGTATGATGATAAACACTACGCGGGGTACCAGCAATTAACCCTGAAGAACGGTTTTATTATCAGCAAGGACAAGAGCGCGGCTGAAAAGACGCCCCCGTCCGCCACAGATATCGAAACCGACCTTGTGTACGCAGCACGGGACCGCAAGAACGACGGCATGATAAAGGTCGGAGCGAAAGTTCTTCATATAAAAGGCGGAGAGTTCGTATTGAGGAGACCGGGAGACACCTTCAGGATGATTGGAAACATCACTGTTACAAACGGCGATAAGGAGTATTCGTCATCCGGGGTAAAATTAGTTAAGGTAAATGAGGATGGCACGTTTACATTTAAGGATGCTATAGGGATCACCGCAAAAGGCCTTGCGGAGTCTGTCAAAGGTAAGGCGATACCTATTCAGGATCTGGAAGGGTGGATGGATGAAGTTGACTTAAAAGACTTGGCGCGCGGCATACCATCCCAGACCAAGGCGGATGAGCTTGAAAGCAAATTGACATGGTCACAGGGCGGCAAGCTGGCATCAAGCGTGACCGTAAATGCTTTCGGCGATATAGTCATAAAACGGACTAGAGCCTTTGATGGATCTCCCCAGACGATAAGAGGAAATATCGTCGGAAACGGGAATTTTTATATCGTTACCGAAGAAACGGGCGGCAGAAAACTATACACCATCCAGAACAATAATGCGGAGTGGGCGCAAATATTTGACGTGACCGCCAAAAAGCCCGCAGGCATCACGGCGATGGGCGCTCCCATGTATGATATCACTAAGGATTTTCCGATAGCGCAGTTTAAAGGGCGCGATAAATATAAGAGTGTTATGACAGGCGAAACGGAATACCGGCTTAAGGCTCACAGTGGGAGGGCTCCGTTGATGGGTCAGACGTGGTATGGATTGAAAAACGCCGGTTTAAAATATGCGTCTCAACCGATAGGTACATTAGGACGGATGTCTTGGAAGTACGTCAAATGGGCGGTGTGGAATACGGTCGGGCGCAGGATATACGCGGGCATTACCGGAGACAGCGCGAAGAGCCTGTACAGCTCCGCCCCATCCTGGAGCGCCACATGGAAGACCAGCAATGCAATGTCAAAACGCGAGACGGCGCTGAGCAACGTCGAATTTTATGGTATGAATACTTCCCGAAACTGGAGGGCGACTATCGATAGAAAGATAGCTCGTGCGGAAACTGAAACGGAATATTGGAGCTCGTTTGGGCTATGGACATCGGTAACGCTTTCAGAGGTAGCGGCGAAAGTCGCTTCGTTCGGCACCTTCGGCTTGACCGATTATGGCAGCGTAGGTAAGGTCTCCGACAAGAGTCCGCTTGCGCTTGAGATAGGAAATAGCAAAGTTACTTACGGCAACATGGTTGACGTATGCATCGTAGCGATATTTGTGCTCAACGGGTCTGCGGGTATAGCAAAGGGCCTCGGTGCTGCGGTATCCGGCGCAGGACGGTTGTCGGTTAGAGTAGTCAGGCCCATATCGAGATTAGTAGGAGCAGCCAATCAACTTGGGAAGACTGCATACTTTGCCGCCAGAGCCGCCAACAGCGGAAGGATTATAAGCTCATTAGCCTACGCGAACGCGGTTGTGAAACCAATTATAACTGCGATCGGCAGTGTAAGGGTAGGTCAGGTCTTTAAATCTGTATCCACCGGCTGGATAGCCGGGGCAAAAAACGCCATAGCTATGCGCAACACGCTGGATATAGGCACAATAGCGCTCAGGACTCCTGCGAGCATCGGTTACAGGATATCGAATGCGATAGTAAGAAATGTGATAGGCTTCGGCCGAGGCATCAGGTCCGTATCCACCGGCTGGATAGCCGGGGCAAAAAACGCCATAGCTATGCGCAACACGC
>CAZYZC010000154.1:0-3542 GCA_964650985.1 uncultured Planctomycetia bacterium
ACTGCGCCTGGCCCTCGAATATTATCATGTCGGGGTTCTTCGTGTAGTAAAACAGATTCTGCGCGGGCTTGGGCAGTGACGCCAGGCCGTCGTCGACCACTACGGAATCGAGGCTTGAGAACTTGTCGACTTTAATCTCGGCGAACTTCACCGCCGGGAGTTTGCGCCTTAAGTAGCTAACGACGCCCAGCGCTACCGATCCCATGCCGGGCCAGCCGGCCACCATTACCGGATCGCTTAAAGTCACCTTCCTGTATATTCTCAGGTCTTCCATAATCCCCTGTGGGCCTCCCTGGCCTCGTTTTGAGCTTTCAGAAAAAGATCCGTGTATTTCACATTCGGCGGCACGGTCAGGACCTGCGCGAAACCTTCCTGCATTATCTTCTGGTTCACAAAAGTCCCGTCCTCCAGATACACATAAGCAAGCGTCCTTTTGTATCTGTCGAAACGGTCCGCGTCATACTCAAGCCTCACCTTTTTACCCAGGCACAGCTCCTTCGTAAAAGCCGAAGCGCGCCTGCCGAGAGCCTGTATCGTCTTTACGTCCTCTCCCGACCTCTTCGAATCTTTAAGAAGCTTGTCACTGAAGTAGACTTCCGGGGTATCGACGCCCGTCAGACGCACCTTGCGCCCGTCCGAAAGGACTATCGTATCGCCGTCGATGACTCTGGAGACCGTGTAGTAAACGCCGTCCTTGCCGTTTCGCGTATCGCGATCCGCGGTACGCTCTTCGCCGGCAAAGGCTGTGTTTCCGCAGGCGAAAAATATCAGGGCCACCAGCGATATGACTACGGCTCTTATTATCTTCGGCTCTTTTTTCATCTCAAACAATATCCCCGCGCCCGAAAATTGGGACACTCATTTTTTACAAATATAATACTGCATAAAAATGGGTGTCCCGATTTTACTTAAAAATAGATCTCTTCTTCGGAAACCAGCTTCCCCTTGTCATCGTACTTCTTTATGACTTTCTTCTTGCCGCCTTCCGGGGCTATCTCGTCGGATACCTGCACATTCTGCTGATATTGCTGCTGCTGGTATTGCTGCGGCTGAGGCTGATATTGCTGAGGCTGGGGCTGGGGCGCAGGCGCCCTGCGATAGACTCTTTTTGGCTGGGAAGGCTGCGTCATCGCGTCGAGAAGTATGCCGCCTATTATACCGGTTCCCGCGCCGATCAAAGCGCCCTGGCCTGCCTTACCGCCGGACGCGCCTGCCGCTATGGCTCCGGTGCCGGCTCCGAGCAGGCCCTGCTTCAACATTTTGCTTGAGCTAGACTCCTGCGCCGGCTCCTCGTAATAATCGGCGCCGTCATCCTGATAATATCCGCCCTGGCAATAAGCATTGGCGGCAAACAGCGCGCAGCCGGCCAAGCCGGTAAAAAATACCGCAACGACCAATAATGTGATAAACTTGCTCATCTTCGGCCTCCTGTGGATTTATCTTATAATAGTTTACATCAATATAATATCTATTGCAACAATTCTTTGGGGAAGATATTGTCGAGCCCCAGGATACACCCCGGGTCGAAGGCTTTTTTAACCCTCACCATCTCCGATACCCCCTTATCACCGTACATCTCTTTAAGGTAAGGGTGCTTTATCTTGCCTATCCCGTGCTCCGCGGATACGGTCCCTCCGAGAGACACTCCCTTTTTCACGAATTTAAGGCAGATGGACTTCGCGCGTTCAAGCTCGGGCTCCGAAGAAGGCAGCGCGTTGGCATGGACATGGTTCTCTCCCATGTGGCCGAATATGACATTCCGCATCCCGTCATCCCGGAAGACGTCTTTGTAGAACCTCAGCATCTCCGGAAATCTTTCTCCGGGAACGGCTATGTCTGTGGAGAACTTACGGAAGCCGCTCTGCCTCACGATCTCGTTGACGGCCTCGGGGATCGCGTAACGGAACGACGTGAACCTCTCGGCCTCTTTTTCGTTCATCGCCACCCAGGTATCGTCCACAGAACCTCCGCCGGCCTCGATAAGTTTAAGCCATCTGTCGGCGGAGGAGTACCTCCGGCCTTCCTCGCCCTCCTCCTCGAAGAATATGGCGCCCTTCGAGTCATGCGGGACGTTGGGATTTTTGGCGCGCAGAAGATTAAGAGCGTTCTCGCTGAAATACTCTACGGACAGGATCTTCCAGCCTCTTTCTGCCTTTAACTCCCCGGCAAACGCCCACGAGCTCTCCTCATCCTTGAAGAAGGCGAAACAGCTCCTTATCTCCGGAGGCCTGAGTTCCAGCCCCAGCTCCGCTTCCGTTATGACCGACAGGGTCCCCTCCTGCCCTATGAAGAGGTCTATAAGGTCCATCCCGTCTTTTACAAAATAGCCGGCGGAGTTCTTCACGTCAGGCATGTTGTAGCCCGGCAGGGCCGTCTCTATATGCCGGCCTCCCGGAAGGCGAAGCGATACGTTACGGCCGGTAAGTAAAACCTCTTTCCTTCTTAATTCCAATATCTCCCCTGTGGCGAGAACCATCTTAAGCCTCTTTACGGCTTTCCTGGTGGGCCCGTATCTGTAAGACCTGGCGCCGGAGGCGTTCGTGGCTACGGTGCCTCCTATAAAAGCGTTCTTTTCCGTGGGATGCGAAGTGTAAAAAAGGCCTTCTTTGCCGCAGGCGGATTGAAGGTCCTCAACAGTGACTCCGGCTTCCACCGAGCAGGACAGGGCGCGCTTATCGATACTGATTATCCTGTTGAGCTTTTCGGTGGATATGACTATACCGCCGAACGGTATCCTCGACCCGGTAGTGGTCGTTCCTCCGCCGGATATAGTCACGGGCGTCTTCGCCAAACTGCATTCGCTTAGTATGGCCGATAGCTCCGCGGTATTCTCAGGGATGAGGACCTTATCGGCATGGCCTCCGTGAAGGTTGGAGCTATCTTCGAGATAGGACTTTATTGTGGTTTGATCGGACTTCGTAATCAAGCGATACCCAGGACATCCTTGAGTTTGGCGACGACTTTTTCGATATTGATGGGTTTCACGAAATAATCGAGGACTCCCGCCCTGTAAGCTTTTTTGATATCCGCATCGGCGGATAGCGCCGATACTACCATGACGGGTATATTTTTTGTGGCGGGGTTCTTCTTTATGGCTTCGCAGGCTTCGAGGCCGTTTATGCCCGGCATCTTGATATCCATGAGGATGGCGTCCGGCTTCTTCGAGACTATCTCCATCCCGGCCTCTACGGCGCTTGAAGCCGTAATCACGTCAAAACCTCTTATCTCAAGGGCTTCCTTTATTAGAGAAAGAAACCCATCTTCGTCATCTACTACCAGAACACGCATATCGATCCTCCGTATTGTAGCAGATATAATTATACCTTAAAAATCGGATTTTGCAAGGAGTTACGGGGATGGTTTTGAAAAATTACTTCTGGAGATAGCTATCGGACTAGATTTATCTTGCGGAGGGCTTCTTTATTGTGCTCTTCCTGCCACTGTGTCTTGAACTGCGCGTCACGCACATGGAGTATCTGGGTCTGGAGAGGCGGCTGCACGGCGCTCATCCCGGATGAGGAAGGAGTTCCGCTGCCGATCGG
>CAZYZC010000155.1:0-3527 GCA_964650985.1 uncultured Planctomycetia bacterium
CCAGCATAAATGGCGGCACATCCTTATTTATCCCGCTAAAACCGCCTATCATGGCGAGCTCTCCTATGCGGCAGAATTGGTGTATAACGACATTGCCGGATATAAAAGCCTTATCGCCCACCTCTACATAGCCGGCCAAAAGCGCGCCGTTTGCCACGATGACATTGTTGCCGATATTACAATTGTGTCCAACGTGCGCAACCGCCATAAGATAGCAGTCGTCGCCTATTATAGTAGAAGACCCGTCCGTGGTTCCCCTGTGTATCGTGGCATATTCGCGAATTACATTACGCTTTCCTATCTTCACAAATGTCTTGCCGCCCTTGAACGCCAGGTCCTGGGGTATATTGCCTATCACGGCACCCATATGGACCTGGGTTCCTTCACCTATCGAAGTTCCGCTACAGATGTAGGCGTGAGGCCATATCTTTACCCCGGGGGCTATATCTACGTCGTCTTCTATGATCGCAAATGGGCCGATCTCCACACCTTCGGCTATCCTGGCCCCTTTAGCTACTACGGCCCTCGGGTCTATCGTCATCTCTTCCTTTCTTCCAGCTTCCCCAGAAGCCCGTTTATGCTATCCACTATGGGCTTCATGTCATCGTGCTTTCTTACCTTAATCCTGTGCGAATAGTGTTCGTGCTCGGTTACCTTCTTCAGTTCCCCTTCAAGCCTTTCTACGGGGCCGGCGAACCTGTGCGAAAGTATCACACCCCAAAACATCAGCAATGCGAATAACGGCGGCACTCCTATAAGAAGTATCATATTAACCTTACTTATCACCGGGAACATACTACGCGCGATATATTCCGGTATGCCTATCTGTTCGGCCATTATACTGAATATGAGATAATACAGGCATCCTCCCACGAATACGAGCGGCACTATCATAGACAGCATGAGAAGGCCCAGATACTTCATCTGTATATGGCTGCCGGTCAAATATTTGGTGCGCAGGAACTTTGTCCTCAATTGCCACCTCCTACTTTGTAGCCCAGCTTGATCTCGTCGTAAACGGCACCGGCGCTTGAGCCCGTATGCTCGGCGTTAGTCATAAAGGCCACCGCCCCTATATTATATTCGGGTTCGCGGCCGAACATCGCCACATAATCGGCATGTATATCCCTGTCCTCGAGAGCCCAGTCTTTTTTTGGGCCGGATTCGAGCACCATAAGTTTAATGTTCTTGGAATACGGGCTCACCCCCGTGGTGCCTACCGGTAATGACTCTGCCCAGACGTACTCAAGTACCCTGGAATTGGTAAAGAACATAGCCGGGAATATCACATATACGCGCGCGGCGAAGTCGTCCTCGTTCTCCGTATCGAGGCTCTCTTTATTGACTTTTACAGGGAACTTATCGGCGCGCCACTTCCAGCTTATTGTGGGCCGCCCGGATTTGGCGTCCATCTTTATCTTGTAATATAAAGCGGATGCCGCCTTATTGCTTTCGGCCTTAACATATGACTGGTCGCCGTCCTTCTCCACCCTGTATATGACCTTACCCTTAAAGACCTTCTCTTCCCACTCCTTAATATCTGCGTCATTGGAGAACGTGAAAGGCTTCAGGACTTCCACCGAATACCCGGACACTTTGGCCGTTTCAATGGGGGCTTTATGGCGATAAATTATCGCCGCGAATAACGCGGCTAAAAGGGCCAGTAGTATCAGGCCTCGAGTATTCTTATTTAACGATCGTCGCCTCATAAATATGATTCATTTTAATTTCTCAGGCGATAAAAGTCAACAAAAAACCCGCCCTTTTAGGGGCGGGTTTTTTGTTATACGTACTACTTAGAAGCTTACCTTTACGCTGCCGACTAAATCGGTAGCGATCTGGTCACCTGATGATGCCTGAGCACCAACAAGCTTGCTATCATAAACAGTGCCCGGCACAAAAGCTCCGGCCAATAACCCGAAACTCACGTCTTCCGTGTAGTCCCAAGTGACATTGATATCGATTTCCGACCCTACATACCCTTTAGTCTTGGAGTCAGTTACATCGTACTTCTTCTGATTCCAGAACAGGTTGTAGTTGGCCTTTATGTTGAGGCTCTCCATCGGCTGTATGCTGCCGAGGAGTATAACCTGATACTGGTTCGTGAATGAAGCATCACGACAAGCGACCAGCTGATTTGCACCAGAGCCATATTTGCCGCTCTGATAGAACCTTCCGACAAATTCACGGATGGCTGAATCGAACTTGCCTCTGTACATCAGGTCCCAGCCTTTATACGTACCGGCTGCCCCGTTACCATCGTTTCTCTCGTCCGCGCCAGAGTACCAGATGAACTCCGCGCCAAGTTTCGGTTTCCACGAATACTTGTCGGTGAACATTCTGAGCTCAGCGCTGACATCGAGGGCCCATGCACTGCGGCCATCATTGTTAGTCTGGGTGGCCGAACCTACGTACGTGCCTCCCTGATAAGCGCCTTCAGCCGCGATCGTAATGACATCGATCGGGTCGAACGAACCGCGTAAACCAAAGGTCTGGACTTGGTTGGTCTGATCCTTTAACGCAGCAGTGACATCGATCATACTGTCCTGCTTCCAGAACCAATAGCCTTCCACTTCGGCCTTGTAGGAGTCGAACTTATAACCTACGTTTAAGCCCCAAAGATTTTCACCATCACTATCCTGGATCGCGCCGGTATTGATGTTCGCGTAAACGGCTGTGATCGTCCATGGATCGTAATCGAGAACTGCCTTTATGGAGTCAAACCCGGTGATGGCCGTGTATTCCGGAGCCGACAGGTTTCCGATAGTGCCGGAAATCTGGTTCGGGCTTCCGCCCATGGCTACAGAACTCATGCCGGGATTCTGCATATTGGCGCCAACTATGAAGCCTTTACCAAACCAGAGGTCCTGGCGGCCGATCGTTAATGTGAGCGGTGAATAGATGAAATCCTTCAGCGTCACGTAAGCGAGATCGACCATCACATCGAACTCTTCTTCATTCGCTACATAGGTACTGCCGGCTTTGGTTCCGGTAACATTCCAATCTCTCTGGTTAACCAGCCTGATGACCGTCTGCACGTTATCCGTGAGATCGGCATCGATCTGGATCTCAGCAACCGACATGATCCAACCCTGGTCGGTCCTGTTATTACCAGTCTGTCCCGCCGGCTCCTGGTTACCTGCCGAGCTCAGGTAATTATAATGATCCCTTGCTATTCCTCTCATCGTAAGGTCTCCTGAGACCTTCACGCTCTGTGTCTCGGCGTACACTGTGCCTGCGAGGCAAAGTGCTACGGCGATAACTAGAGCAACTTTCATAAATTTCATGTTATCTCCTTTTTGAGTTTTAACTGCTTAACTAATCCTGCTATATCAAAGTTTGTTGGAAACAAACTTGTATATATCTATTACTGCGTTGACTATATCATCATGTATTGATGGCCTTCGGCTATTTTGAGCACCCCCTCCTTTCGCGCCAAGATTAAAACCATCTATGATAATATAGGTGAAACTGCCTTTTTACACTTAACAAAGTATATCATATGTTAGAAACTTGTCAAGGGTGTT
>CAZYZC010000156.1:0-3519 GCA_964650985.1 uncultured Planctomycetia bacterium
TTCGTTAAATCCTTCATTCCGAATCTCTAAAAGAGCGAATTTTGTGAAACCCTATTATTTTAATATTTACGCCGGCTTAAATCCTGTTATGACACGCTCCTTGGCCGGAGGAGGCTCCATCAGCTGTTTTATAGCTTTAAATACAACTCCGAATTGCTTGTCATATTTCTTTTCCATGTTTTCGATCTTATTCTTTAATCCGGCATAAGTGACAGCTACTCGTCTTAAATTTACAAATGCACGCATGATCTGAATATTTACCGCAACGGCCCGCTCACTGTTAAGTACGCCTGAAAGCATGGCAACCCCTTGCTCTGTGAATGCGTATGGAAGATACCTTCTGCCGCCATAACTTGAGGCGCCAATTTGGCACCTCAAGTTTCTAAGTTCTTGGCGTGTAAGAATTAGCATGAAATCATCCGGGAATCTTTTTACGTTCCTTCTCACTTGACGCGTAAGATATTTGGTCTCTACCCCATAAAGCTTTGCGAGATCTATATCCAGCAAAGTTTTCTTCCCTCTTACCTGCAATATCTTGTTCTCTATAGCATCCAACGGCACCAATTCACCCATACCCCCTCCTTATGTTATGAATACTACAAATGCCTCCTTCCAAACACTCACGTCGGCTTGAATCCTGTTATGACACGGGCCTTGGCCGGAGGCGGCTCCATGAGCTGCCGGATGGCCTCAAAGATAACAAGGATGTCTTTATCATGCCGGTCGAATTTATGCTCAAGCTCACTTAGTTTATCGGCGAGCTCTTTGTGAGTGGCAAGGAAGTGTCTTAATTTTACGAATGCCCGCATTATGGCGATGTTGACCTGGATGGCTCGCTTGCTGTTCAAAATACCGGAAAGCATCGCTACGCCCTGCTCGGTAAAAGCATATGGATTTGAACGCCGAAGACCTCCCCAACTTGAAGTCACAAATTGTGACTTCAAGATTGTAACTTCTTGTCTTGTAAGGTGTAACATAAAATCATCGGGAAACCGTTCAATATTACGTTTTACAGCTTGGATCAACACCCTAGGCTCTACTCCGTAAAGCTTTGCGAGATGTGTGCTAAGCATGACTTTAAGACCCCTTAAAACGAATATCTTATCCTCAACCACCTCCTGCAATACTAATTCACCCATACCCCCTCCTTATGTTATGGGAGCGCACAATGCCCCCATATATAAGACGGTGAAATGGGTGTTTTTATTGTCCCGCCAAAGTGTATATTAGAATACTCCATTCTAAGAGGTGTTCGGCGGGATCCCGCCCCGTCAGAAAAAGCTAATGGCGGGACAAAAATCTTTATTCCGCTTGATGTTCCATTTTGGAACATCAAGTGTTTAAGGTTGCAATTTGCGACCTTAAAGATATTTGGGATGGAATAGGTCACCGAAGGTGATACATGTTAAAGAGGATAGGATAGCTAAGGGAAGGAGAAAATTTTCTCCTTCCCTTAGTAAAGAAATGACTGACAATTGAACCAGCAGATTCCTATATGGAAGGGGGTTACAGTGAGCGAGTTGCCTTGTTGGCAAAAGCGTTGCGAGCGAACGCCAGAAGGGGGAAACTTCGTTTCCCCCTTGGAATTCCATGGCTATAAAGTCCCGATACAGTTACATGTGATTCTTTGACTGATTGACTAGCTCGTTCGAGGCGGAGTTTTCGACCATCGGCTGGCAGGCGAACATGGCGCGGCTGGTCTTCTCGACACCCTGCCTGGCGGACCACTCCTCGTGCGCCTCGCGTGACGAGGCGGCGACGATGAGAAGTAGCGGCAGGGCTACTGCTATGTGTTTCAATCTTCGCATATATTTTTCATACCTTTTATGTCAACACCGGGTGTTGACAATGTTACACGCTCACCGCGGTGGCGCGGATGGCGGTGAGGAACTTATTGACGAGCTTATTGATGCCAAGGCTTCTTATCAGGTTGAGGAGTCCGCTTGAACTATTCGGCGAGGATTTATTGAACGGATATCGCTATTATATGAAAACTTTTTCTTCGATTTTCTTAATACGCTTTCCATGGTCTTTCGTTTCATGACTTGTTTCCATAAGAGCCATATTCATGGAATGAAGCTCTGACTTTACTTCGCGCATGTCTGTCTTAAGTCCTTGGACGTCATTCTTGAGTACATGAACATCTTTCTTAAGTTCTTGGATATCCTTGCTATTTCTTTCGACCACCGGCTTCACTATTGCTATGTCATTTTTAAGCTCTTTAACGTCACTTTTTATTTCAGACATCTGCTCAGCAATACCGCTATACTGTTCCGTAACTGTCTTTACGGTAGAATCCATTTTTTCCATCAGTATATTGGTATGCCTCTTGAACTCATCTTTAATTTCTGTCATCATATCGTTATTGCTCGTATCATTCTTCTTCATGTTATTTTTCACTTATAATCCCTCCTGTTGACGGACATAAATATACCATGACCAAAGACTGATGTAAAGAATTTTACGTCGGTTTAAATCCCGTTATGACACGAGCCTTGGCCGGAGGCGGCTCCATAAGCTGGCGGATGGCTTCGAAGATGACAAGGATGTCCTTATCATGCCGGTCGAATTTCTGCTCGAGCTCGCTTAGTTTATCGGCGAGCTCTTTGTGGGCGGCAAGGAAGTGTCTTAATTTTACGAATGCCCGCATTATGGCGATATTGACTTGGATGGCTCTTTCGCTGTTAAGCATGCCGGATAACATAGCCACACCTTGCTCAGTAAAGGCGCATGGCAGCTGGTGGGAAAACTTAAGACCCTCAAGGTGGTCGCAAATTGCGACCTTGAATGAAGAATTCTAACCGCGTAGGTTAACCTACGCGGTTAGAATTTGGTCGGATGGGGTTGTTCGGGTTTGAAATTAGGAGTTGCGCAACGAATTATCGGCTTCTGAAGAATTCTTTCGGAAGGCCGGATTGCCTAATCATAGACGCAAGAACCCAGTGGCTATATGAGTTGTATTTTATATCGACACTGACAAGCCTTCTTTTCCCATCAACGGTTCCTTCCCATTGCTGATGAGAGCTGGACTGCCTTTTGAAATAGAAGTTATGTTCTTTTAATATATCGATGAAGCGTTTCTGGGAGATAACGAGGTTAAACACCTAAGAGGGAGACCTCAAACTTCTTCGGGATGAGTTCCTCGAAGAAGATCTGGAACTTTTCTTTCGTGCGTAACAGGTGAACCATGGCAAGCACTCTGTAATAATCAAGTGTAACCGAAACCGGCACAGGCCGCGGAAATACATCCTTAAAATTATCCTTGTCAACAGATAGAAAGAAGGACTCTATGGCCTTGGTCATCTCGCTCCTTACCTCGCTTATGGTAGCGCCCCTTACGGCTATATCTAGATCAACACACACACCTAAGATATAGTCATTTTCGGGCCGCGCATAACATCGTAATATATATGGATTTTTCATATTTTCACCTTATTATAAGTATACCACGCAAAATAGCCGTGTCAAGGCATAGTTTTGCTATAAAACCATGCCCGATATCGTAGGCCGGGTGAATTA
>CAZYZC010000157.1:0-3471 GCA_964650985.1 uncultured Planctomycetia bacterium
TGCCTTTTTACACTTAACAAAGTATATCATATGTTAGAAACTTGTCAAGGGTGTTAACTATTTTACTACCTTATTGTTAAGAACAGGCTTTCCTGGCCAAAATACGTGAATTATCGAAGACTTTTTTGGCCTGTAAGACACTTAAACCGAGCTTCTTCAGTATGGACGAAGCCTGACTATCGGATACGAAATCGTCACTACTGTGCCCGTCGGTATCGAGCACAAGCTTGGTACCGATACCGAGCGCCATCTTGACCAGGCGCTTATTAGTCTTGCGGTGGCTGGGTCTGGTGGTTATCTCAAGACATACCCCGCGTGACTTGGCCAGCCTTACGTCTTCCTCTTTAATAAGGCCCGGATGAGCTAAGATATCGCAGCCGGCATCTATAGCCGAGCGGTTTGTTCCCACTATCACAGGCTCTGATATGGTCTCGCCATGCACAACTACGATCTTCGCGCCGAGTTTCCTCGCGCGTTTCACGAGGCCTTTTATATCCTGAACTGGCGCGTGCGTTATTTCGCAACCGGGTATAGAACAAATCTTCCAGTGTTTATTCAAATCCTTACATACACCGACTAAGCGGGGAATGACGAAATCGATATTTGAAGAGTCCACATGATCCGTGAGAGCTATCGCGGTATAGCCTTTTACCTCAGCGCGTCTTACAAGTTCGCTCGGCAAAAGCGCGCCATCAGAAAATAAAGTGTGAGTATGAAGATCTATCATTATACTTTCCTTGACATCTTTTTGTAAATCTCTCTTCTGTACCCGATCACTACTATTACTACAACGATCTCGCTGTGCAGCACCCGATAGATAATACGGTAATCACCGGAACGGTACGACCAAAATCCCGAAAGCTCCTGAACAAGACGCTTGCCTATTTCCGGAGCCACGGCTATCCGCTCAACAGCCGCCTTGAGCTGGCATTTTATCTTTTTACCGCAAGCTCCAATGAAAGATCGCGCTTCGGATGTATAGAGAATACTATACATCCTTAAAAACATCCTTATGGGTATGCAGTCTTCCTGCTCTTATATCCTCATCCCCCCTAATAATTGCCTTTAATAGTTCAGGATGGGTTTTAACTTCGAGCGTTTCAAGTTCTTCAGGAGATATCATTACCGCCGCAGCCCGCCCGTTTCTGGTAATAATAAGATGCTTTCCTATAGCGGCTATCTTCTTTATAAGCCCGGGTAATTTTCCTCTTGCTTCCGAAATAGGAACGATTAAATCCATAATTTTCACCTCCACATAAAGTGTACAATATTTTGTACAACTTGTCAAGTATCATTTAATAGGGACAGCGACCTATTTTCCGGAAATTTTTTATCTTTAGAACTAAAGAAAATAGGTCGCTGTCCCTATTTTCGCACTTCTCGCTTTACACTGAAAAAGAAAATTGCTATAATTACTCTTCAATCGCGCCCCTGTAGCTCCCCGCCTAAGCAGAAGCGAGTGGCGGGGCAGGACGCCTGACTTTATTGACTTAGATTGCGTGCCCCTGTAGCTCATCCTCCTTCGCCAACAGTGGCAGGTAGACTGAAGGCTTCGGAGAGATTTCGCCAACAGGGCGAAAACTATTTTTCGCTGTCGCCCCTGTAGCTCAGATGGATAGAGCACAGGTTTCCTAAACCTGGTGTCGCCTGTTCGACTCAGGCCAGGGGCGCCATGTACCACTCGCAACAACTGTAAATATCTTTTGCTCGGGTACATGGCACTGCCATAATGCGTAGTGGTACATGCCCTGTACCGGAAGCTACCATTTTAGAGCATGCTGACTGGTACAGGGCAAACTCTCGAGTGAATTTTTCAGCCCAAAAGGCTAATGACAGTAGTAGGCGCTAAATTTGCGTGGCAAATTTAGCAGAGAAAAATTCAACAGTACTCATCTTTTATCAAAGACACTATCGGATAGCCGCGGAGTTTTTCGCGGCCCTTTAGCGCTACCAGCTCTATCAGGAACGCGAGGCCAACAACTTTTCCACCCATCTTCTCAACAAGCTCTATGGCGGCCTTGCTCGTTCCGCCTGTTGCCAAAAGATCATCTACTATGAGTACGCGGTCTCCTTTTCGGAAAGCGTCCCGGTGTATCTCGAGAGTATCCTTACCATACTCGAGATCGTAAGTAACGGAGTAAGTTTCATAAGGGAGCTTGCCTTCTTTTCGTATGGGCACGAGGCCCACGCCCAGCTTATACGCCACCGCGGCCCCGAAAATAAATCCGCGCGATTCGACGCTTAGGATAAAGTCTATCTTCTTGCCTTTGAACTTACCGGCGATAAGGTCTACGGCCTTGCCGAATTTTTCCTTATCCCGGAGGAGAGGAGTTATGTCCTTGAATGTTATCCCCTCTTTGGGGAACCCGGGTACATCTCTTATGAACGCCTTTAAGCTTTTCATGCGAACCCCCTGAAAATAGAAAATAGGGACAGCGCCCTATTTTCTATTATCTTAAACTATGGAAAATAGGGCGCTGTCCCTATTTTCCTAGCTCTTTCTTGATTCGGCTTCTTTCTCCTGCGCGTCTATGAACTCTTTCATCTTCTTCATCGCCGCGGACTCTATCTGGCGGACGCGCTCCCTGGTTATGCCGAAGTTCTTGGCTGTATCCCTCAGTGTGTGGGGGATCCCGTCCTTAAGGCCGAACCTTAGGGTGAGTATCTTCTGCTCTCTCGTGGACATCTTCGCCAGGAGCCCTTTTATGCGCTCCTGGGTCAGAAAGTTGGAAAGCTCGTCCACGGCCGACGTCATATTTTCGTCCTCTATGAGATCGAGGAACTCCGTAGTGCCCTCGTCGCCTATCGGCGCGTTCAGGCTGGATATCCCCGATACCATCTTGTTCAGCTGCTTAACGCGCTTTATCGGTATCTTCATGCGCTTGGCTATTTCGGAGGACCGGGGCTTCCGCTTGTAGGAGTTCGTGAGGTGTTCGGTCACCTTCTTAAACCGCATCAGAAGCTCGATTATATAGACGGGCATCCTGACGGTCTTGCCCTGGTTGGCTATAGCGCGGGATATGTACTGCCTTATCCACCAGGCGCCGTACGTGGAGAACCTGTAGCCCTTCCTGTGATTGAACTTCTCGACGGCCTTCATCAGGCCCATATTGCCTTCTTCAATAAGGTCCATCATCGAGACGCCGAGGTTTGAGTAGCGCTTCGCTATGTTGATGACGAGCCTTAAGTTAGACTGTATCATCTTAGCGCGGGCTTTTTTATCCCCGCGTTTTATTTTAATAGCGAGCGATACCTCCTCATCCGGCGTCAGGAGAGGAATCTTCTTTATGTCCTTCAGGTACAGTCTGATCGAGTCCATAATCCTCACTGGAAAATAGGGACAGCGCCCTATTTTCTATTATTTTAAACTATGGAAAATAGGGCGCTGTCCCTATTTTCCTAACGCCGCCTGCGCCGCCGCGAGGCGCGCTATCGGAACGCGGAACGGAGAACAGCTCACGTAGTTCATGC
>CAZYZC010000158.1:0-3457 GCA_964650985.1 uncultured Planctomycetia bacterium
CGGTCCTGCGAAGCAGGAAACATTTTCAGTGCGAGCATAACGAGGCTTAGGGTTAAGCAAAGGCAGTTGCCAAAAAATTTAATTGGACTGTTTCTTGACATAGCAGGCGGATAAGTGTAGAATTGTCGGCACCAGTTAAAAATTCTAAGGAGGGTTATAATGGTTGGATTCGGCAATAAGGTTCTCATCATAGGTTACGGTTCCGTTTCGAGATGCACGATACCGATACTCTTAAAGCACGTTAAGATACCCTACAAGAACATCACGGTCATAGACTTTGCGGATATGCACAAGGACATCAAGATCTGGACCGACCGCGGGATTAAATATTACCAGACGAAGATCACCCCGATAAATCTGACCAGCGAACTGGCCAAGCACGTCTCCGCCGGCGGACTACTGATAGACCTCGGATGGAATATCGGATGCCAGGACATAATAAACTGGTGCCACGAAAATAAAGTCCTCTACATCAACACTTCCGTCGAGGAATGGGACCCGTACGCCGATATACACAATAAGACTCCGCTGCAGAAATCACTCTACTACCGCCAGATGAACCTTCGCGCGGCGACTGCGAAGTGGAACCATTCCACCACGGCCGTCCTGGATCATGGCGCAAATCCGGGGCTCATCTCCCATTTTACAAAGAAGGGTCTTGTAGATATCGCGGATAAAATGCTAAGGGATAAGGATGTCTCCAAGAAGCAGAAGAAGACCCTTGAGAAGCATCTCCATGATAGAAAATATAACCACCTCGCGATGGAAGAAGGCGTAAAGGTCATCCATTGTTCCGAGCGTGACACTCAAATTACCGACAGGCCAAAAGAAGTAGATGAGTTCGTCGGCACGTGGTCGATCGAAGGACTTCGCGAAGAAGGCGTCTCGCCCGCCGAGATGGGCTGGGGCACTCACGAGAAAGCGCTCCCTAAGAACGCCAACGTCCCTTCCTACGGCCCGAAGAATCAGATATTCCTTTCGCAGATGGGCATGAACACGTGGGTCAGAAGCTGGATACCAAACCAGGAGATAGTCGGCATGGTCATCCGCCACGGCGAAGCGTTCGGCATCTCCGACAGACTCACCGTATGGAAAGGCGCTAAAGCTATATATCGTCCTACGGTACATTACGCCTACATGCCATGCCATGAGTCGATATCGTCACTACACGAACTCCGCTGCAGAAATTATGAACTTCAGCCGAAATTGAGGATAATGTCCGACGAAATAACAAAAGGCGACGACATATTGGGCGCCCTTCTCATGGGGCATAAATATAACTCATGGTGGACCGGCTCGGTCCTTTCTATAGAGGAATCCAGGCGTCTCGTCCCCCACCAGAACGCCACCACGATGCAGGTAGCAATAGGGCTGGTCGGAGCGATGATGTGGATGCTGGACAATCCGAATAAAGGCGTCCTCCTGCCCGACGACCTGCCTCACGACAGGATCCTTGAAGTGGCAAAGCCGTATCTGGGATCGCTCGTATCCAAACAAAGCGACTGGACTCCTGCAACAAATTATCAGGTCTTCTTTAAGGAGAACCCCGGCTTATATCTGGACAAAAAGAATCCCTGGAGCTTCGATAACTTCCTATTCAGGGACTAACAAAGGACTATAGAGAATGCAGAAACTGATGGAAAAAGACGAGACGAAGAAAGAGACCCTCGAGGATCTTATCGAGATAGCGAAAAAGCACGGCACGCCGGTATTTATAGTCGACCACGAGCGCATACGCCAGAATTATCGCGAGTTTAAGGAAGCCCTCCCCCGCATCCAGGCGTACTTCGCGGTAAAGTCGAATTCGGACCCCGAGATCGTGAAGACCCTATATAAGGCGGGAGCCAGTTTCGACGTCGCGTCTTTTCCTGAATTCATGATAGCGTACGAGAATATAAAGGATATGCCGCGGAAGGAACGCCAGGACTGGATATGGGATAAGATAATATATGCCAATACCATAAAGCGCCAGGAGACTCTCGAGGAACTCGATAAATATAAGCCGCTCGTGACTTACGACAATTCCGAGGAACTAAAAAAGATAAAGAAACACGCTCCCCATGCCGGCCTCGTCCTTCGCATACGCGTTCCCAATACCGGTTCGATGGTCGAATTATCGTCGAAGTTCGGCGCGCACCCCGGAGAGGCCGTAGACCTGATCTGCGAGGCTTTTGATATAGGGCTCGTCGTGGAAGGAATAAGCTTCCACGTCGGCAGTCAGTGCAATAACTTCGAGAACTACATGCAGGCCCTGCAAATATCGTCATCGATAATCAAAGAATCCGAATCCCGCGGGCATAAGATAAACATCGTCGATATAGGCGGCGGATTCCCCGTGAAGTATAATTCGAAATCCAAATCTTTTAAGACCCTCGCCAGGAAACTCAATGCCGAGATAGACAGGCTATTCCCAAAGACGATGGAGATACTGGCCGAGCCCGGACGCTTCATGGTGGCAAATGCCGCTACGCTCGTCGCCAAGGTCATCGGCAAAGCCGTCCGTGACGGCAAACCTTGCTACTACATCGATGACGGCGTCTATCACACCTTCTCCGGCATAATATTCGACCACTGCACATACCCTATAAAGGCATTCAAGGAAGGCGAGCTTAAGGTTTCGGCGGTATTCGGTCCGACCTGCGACGCCCTCGACACGATATCCGTCGCGGAGGAACTTCCGGACCTCGAGATCGGGGATCTGGTCTACGCGGAGAACATCGGGGCCTACTCCCACGCTTCGTCGACTTACTTTAATGGGTTTCCGCCTGCTAAAGTAGTCCATATCAATCGATAAATCCGCCGAAGCATCAAGTCACTTATCTTATTGGTTGCGTAGGCGGATCAACGGCTTCCCACCCGCGAAGGTCAAACACATCAATAGATAGTCGCAGATCCGCCGAAGCATTCTGTTATCTCAGCGTTGATTGCAAAGGCGGATAGTGCATATCAATAAGTAGTTATAAGTTGTAAGAAAAAGGAGACTGAAAAATCAGTCTCCTTTTTTATTCAAGGTCGCGAAGCGACACATATGAAGCCGAATGAGCGTTGTACATGGATTTTCACTCTAGGAAGGGGGTGACAGTGAGCGTCTCTGGCTATTAGACGGTGTGAGCGAACGCCAAGAGGGGGAAACCTAAGGTTTCCCCCTATGGAATTAAAAAACCTTCCGATATCTAATCGGAAGGTTTTTTAATTGGTAGCGGGGGTCCGATTCGAACGGACGACCTCTGGGTTATGCATACTACTACGGCTTTCGCCGCGCTGCACTCATCGTGCATCTTTGTAGTCTGGACTATACCTTCATCCTTCTCGCTGATACTGAGTTAGGATGCCTGCCGTCTAGTCTCTACACCTTCCCGCCACTAACTCTGGCGGGCTTGGCTCGGTATTACCAGTTAAGGCTTCACCGACTTTGACAGGTTGTCATTCGGCCGTCTCCGGCCGAACAGCCCATTTG
>CAZYZC010000159.1:0-3447 GCA_964650985.1 uncultured Planctomycetia bacterium
AATATAAACGCCCTCAAGTTCGAAAGGGTCGGCCAGATCATAAGCGCCGACCTGGTTTGTATAAAGAATTCCTCTGGGGACAGCGCGAAGTTCGCAAATTGCGTGAAGAAGGTTTCGTCCTCGACCGCGCTCAATCTCGCGTTGTCTGCGCGCGACCCTAAGGCCGCGGCGGATGGCGTTAATGTGTGTAAGGATAGAAGGCCGCTTCTAATTTGCGAAGACGCCGGCGCTTTGGACGCCTTTATAAATATAGCGAAAGAAAACAAGCTGCCTCTTGCCGTCCCTTGCCTCGACATCGATGAGGCCGGGCGGCTTACCGATAAAGCAAAAAAAGCCGGCGTTGAAGAACTCGTAATAAATATAACCTCCGGAAGTATATCGGACAGGATACAGGCCCATACCTTTATCAGGAGGATGGCCCTTAAAAAAAGCGTCAGAGCTTTGGGCTACCCGATATTGGCATTTACCGCAGCATCCCAGGTAGGTATGGAGCTCGCGGAAGCCATTTCGTATATCGATAAGTACGCCAGTCTTGTCATAGTCAAGGCGACGACAAAAGATTTCGTCCTGCCGCTACTCGTAGCGCGCCAGGACATATACCAGGACCCGCAGAAGCCGGCCCAGGTTGAACCGAAGATCTATGAAATAGGCAGGGTGAGGGATAATTCACCGGTCCTCGTCACTACCAACTTCTCCATAACATACTTTACGGTGGCAGGCGAAGTGGAGGCGAGCAAGGTGCCTTCATACATCCTGGCCTGCGACGCAGAGGGCATGTCCGTATTGACGGCCTGGGCCGCGGATAAGTTTACCGCGGAGACGATCTCCGAGACTCTTAAAAAGACGGGAATGGCCGAAAAAGTAAAACAGAAGAAAGTGATAATACCGGGTTATGTCTCGGTCTTAAGCGGAAAACTGGAAGAGGCCTCCGGATGGAAGGTTGCGGTCGGCCCTAAAGAAGCGTCGGGCATACCGAATTATTTGAGAGCACTGAAGTAAATTATCCCCTTCGCCAGAGGCTTCGCACTAAGTTATAAGTTGTAAGTTAAAGGAAAGATGCAAAAGTTCAAAGTCCACTTTAAGCCGCATAATAAGTCTATCAGCGTGGAGAAGGGTACGGACCTTCTCACCGCCGCGATAAAGGCCGGCGTCGTCATAACCGCCGCCTGCGGGGGAGAGGGGTTGTGCGGTAAGTGCAAGGTATCCGTCGGAGGGCAGACGTTGCTCGCGTGCCAGACGCTGGTAGAGAGCGACCTTTCCGTAGATGTGCCGAAGAGCTCGATAGAGTCGTATGAGACGGCGAAGCATGAATCCGAAGACTTTACCAAGGGCGTAATATCGGAGAGGGAGAAGGCTCTTGAGATCTCCCCGATCATCCGTAAGGTGTATGTAGAGCTCTCCGAACCGACCCAGGACGACAATACCGACGACCTCGAGCGTGTACTGAGGGCCGTGGAGGTAAAGATCGCCCACGCGCGCATATCCACCAGGCTTTCAAATATAAAACATTTGAGTGAAAATCTGCGCGACAGCGCCTATAAGGTCACCGCGGTCATAGTCCACGGGGAAGGCTCCGTAGAGATGCTGGCGGTGGAGCCGGGCGATACCACGGACCGGCTCTACGGCTTCGCTTTTGATATAGGTACGACCACCGTGGCGGGCCAGCTCATAGACCTGAACTCAGGCAAGATACTCGGGACGCGGATAGCCTTCAATAAGCAGTCGGCATACGGGTCCGACGTCATAACACGCATAATATACGCATCCAACCCAAAAGGCCTGGAGACTTTAAGCGGAGCGTTACTGTCGAATATCTCCGATATCATCGATGACCTGTCCGATAGCTGCAGGGTGAACCTGTCGGTCATATACGCGGCGGTATTGGCCGGGAATATGACGATGATGCATCTACTGCTAAAGATCGATCCTTCGGGCATAAGAAAGGCGCCCTACATTCCGGCCGCCACGCAATTCGGCCCGATGAACGCGAGGGAATCAGGTATAAATATAAATCAGAGAGGCGCGGCAGTATTTCTTCCCGGAGTTACTACCTACATCGGAGGGGATATAATAGCGGGGCTCCTGGCCTGCGGACTTGCCGACGCCCCTGAGATGACGCTTCTTATAGATATAGGCACGAACGGTGAGATAGTGCTCGGTAATTCCGAATGGATGATGGGCGCTGCGGCAAGCGCCGGGCCCGCTTTTGAAGGCAGCGGCCTTGAGTGCGGTATGAAGGCTGTAAAGGGCGCTATACAGAAGGCCGAGATAGGCTCAGACTTCAGCACAAAGGTCGAGACCGTATGGCAGGAATCTCCCCGCGGCATATGCGGATCCGGCTACATTGACATACTATGCCAATTGTTAAAACGCGGTATCATACAAAGGGACGGGAAGATCGATCGGTCGATAAAATCCTCGTTCGTCAGGAATAACGGCACAAATTATGAATTCGTCCTGGTCCCGAAAGAAACCAGCGCTACCGGCAAGGATATCGTCATAACCGAAGACGATATAGAGAACCTTAAGCGTTCGAAGGGCGCGATATACAGCGCGATAATGTCCCTGCTGAATAAAGCAGGAAAGGGCGTGTCCGATATCGGTAAAATATATATTGCCGGCGGCTTCGGAAATTATCTCAACATAGAGAACTCGGTGCACATAGGGCTTTTGCCGGATGTCGAGAGGGACGTCTATGAATTCATAGGCAATTCTTCGCTGGCAGGCGCCAGGATGGTGCTATTGTCGCGTGACCTGGTGGCGCGGGCCGAGACGGTGAGGAAGAACGTCACGTACCTCGACCTGTCGAGCGAGCCGCATTACATGGACGAATACGTGGCGTCGCTATTCTTCCCGCATACGGATATGGGGAGGTTTCCATCGGTACAGTCATAGCTGTAAACGGCAAGGGCGGTACCGGCAAGACGACCGTATCGGCGCTCATAACGGCAGCTCTCATCGCCAGGGGAGGGAGTTCGGTCCTCGCGATAGACGCCGACCCTAATTCGTGCCTGGCAGATGCGCTTGGAGTGCGGAACGTCCAGACGATAGTGGATATCGTAGACGAGATATCCAGGAATATCGATAATATACCGGCCGGAATGACGAAGGACCGGTATATAGAGATGCGCGTCCAGGAAGTCGTGGCGGAGGAGGAGGGTTTTGATCTTCTCGTCATGGGGCGTCCCGAGGGGCCGGGCTGCTACTGTTATGTGAATAGCCTTTTGCGCTCGGTGATCGAAAGGTTGACGGGGAGCTACGATTTCGTGGTGATCGATAACGCCGCCGGCATGGAGCATATATCCCGCAGGACCGAAGGCGGCGTGGACAAGTTAGTGCTCGTAAGCGACTATTCTGTCACAGGCGTCAGGTCCGCTAGGAAGATATACGAGCTTGCCAGGTCGCTTAAGATAAAGATAGGCTCTTCAGGCATTATAGTGAACAAGG
>CAZYZC010000160.1:0-3441 GCA_964650985.1 uncultured Planctomycetia bacterium
CTCGTATTATCCCACCCGTCGGAAAGTCCGGCCCTTTAACCTTCTTTAAGAGATCTTTCGCCTCACAGCCGGGATTGTCTATGACGAACATAACGGCTTCGGCTATCTCCCTTAAATTGTGCGGCGGGATATTCGTCGCCATACCGACGGCGATGCCGCTTGAGCCGTTGACGAGCAGGTTTGGCAGGCATGACGGCAGCACCGTGGGTTCTTTAAGGGACCCGTCGAAGTTCGGCATGAAGTCAACGGTGTTCTTTTCTATATCAAGAAGCATCCAGTCGGAAATCCGGTCGAGCCTCGCTTCGGTATAACGCATAGACGCGGCCATATCCCCGTCGACAGAATTATGAACAAAGACTCCCGCAGCCAAAGCAAAATTATGTGTTGTGTTTACGGTCAAATCATACACATCTTCTCTTTTTTTAAGAAATTCTACTTTCGTAACTTTATGGTTAAGCACAGGCTGTTTGTGTTCCAGTTTATACAAAAATCCGGCTATCTTTGAAGCGTCCCCGCCGCAATATTTTTTTACAGCATTCTCATATGTTATAATACCTTCTCCTTGGCGGCTTCCATGTTGACACCTCGCTTTTTCATAATTGGCGGGCGTTATCTCGCTATATTTTTCCAGTGTCTCCCTACACACCTTCAGGAATCTATAATAATGCGTCTTGCCCTGACAATCCCTTAGTATGGGAATGAACTTTTCTCTGAATGACGGGTCTGTGGCCCATTTGTTCCTATAACATTCGGCCATGTACTGTTTATATTCGGGATTATCCCACTGCCTCCTGCTTTGTTCTGACATCTTTTCCCTAAACACAGGATCGAGCCATCGTTTCTTATTTATTGCGGTTATATGCCGTCTGTGCTCTGGTTTAGCCCATAGGGATAAAGACATCTTCTTAGTAACGCCGGCCATGTATCGGGCGTAATCCTTGTCTTGCCATTTCTTTTTTAATTCCGCTGATTTCAAAGCGCTGAGAAGAGCCTTGAAATCCTGGCGCTGCCATAATTTTTTTAAATTCTCCCCGGACGCCTTAGCCATCATATCCTTATATCCCGGGTCCATCCATAGCTTCTTTACCGCCGCGATTTTTTTCTTTCTGTACTCCGGGTTCCTCCACATCTTTTTGTTTCTAAGTTCCATGCGGTATGAGTACGCTTCCCTATTATTTACATCATCCCAGAAGCGTTTTCTCCCATCAGTAAGCTTTTCACGGTATAAGGGGTCATTCTTGTGGCGCGAGGAAGTTAATTTATAGTGTGTTTCCCAGTGCTTGCGCCATTGAACCCTGAGAATATTATCCGGATTGTTATTAAGTTTGTTAAAATCTACGTGATGCCTTATCCTGCCGAAGCTCTTTGGGTAAATTTTATTTTTAATATTCCACTCATCTGCCAGGCGGTGCGCCCAGTCCCATTTCCCTGAAACCGGCTGATGAATCATTTCATATCCAACGGCATTGGGGTCATCTTTTTTCGCCGACAGCCTGGTATAGAGAGGCATAAGTGAAACGCCGGGCGCAAGCTCCTGCGCTTCTTTATATTTACCGTCTCTCAGCATAAATTTATGGTTTAGGGTGCATTTTATCTCTTCTCCATTATCAAGCGTTATTTTCATTACCGGGGCATTATGCCTGGTTAGCCTGGGCCGGTATATTTGTGATATCTCTACCTTCCCTGTCTTATCGTTAAAGGTAAAGGTAAAATTTTTCTTACCCTTGGTATCTTCCTCTATTAATTCTCCAAAGCTTATTGACCGACCATCAGTTAGTTTGACTTTTGTGTCAACTGTAAAACAACCGAAATTTCCCTGCCCGTCGACTAAAGTATAACGCAGTGAAAAATCCTGGGCCATTCTCACGAGAGTATCGTAGATCGCGGAGTCGCCGTGCGGATGGTATTTTCCCATGCAGTTATGCGATAGCATGCCGTTGGCTATAAATTCGTGGTCGCCCTCTACCTGTATATCGTATGTTTTTTCCGCCGGCGCCTTCTCTACGGAAGATACCCTCATAAAATAGAGCTTCTCATTTACAACTTCGTCAAGAAATCTGAATAGAGGCGACTCGGTCCTGCGGAGCTTTTCGACGAGGCCCCAGCTCACTATCTGTGAAACGCGCAGAGGCTTATCCCATAGATCTGTCGAGTACCTTATTTTACCCCCGCCCTGATATTTTATCCCCGATCTAAATTTACCTCCGTCTCCGTCCTGGTACCACCCGCCGCCCAAATGCGCATTGCGGAGCTCCTCAAATACAGCTTTCCCTGCGTAAGGAATCATATCCAAACTTGACCAGCAGTCCCTCTGCTCTTTTGACAGCATATTTATTATATTGTCTTTTTTTCTGGTGTCCGCGACAGACAGACATGATGCGGCAAGATGCGCGTGTGGGCCCCTGAATTCCAGGCTATAAAGTGTATGCACCGTCTTAACCCGCCTGCCGTTAATGGTATGATCTTTGTGGGGCTCTTCGCTATATTTATAGCTCAATACATTCTGCTGCTGCATCAGTATCTGCAGCTGGTCTATTAGCTTCTCCGAAATGGAGGCGTAATGCACGACGTTCCTGTTAATATGAATACTGCCGTCGCCGTCGACCAACCCGGACATGAGGGCCCATATGACTGCCGGGGGCGACGAGAATATCTGCGCGGGGATCTTTTTTGTCAGGGACCCCGCTCCTTTTAAGCAAAACGCGTTGGTTAAAAAATCGTTAATACATTTCTTATGGCTCCTTATCTGGTAGCCCGTGCCCCTTGCCGCCGGACCGGTTTTCGCCTTATATAAGTAATTTTTAGTCTCTATCGCGGCTCTATAGCCGAACTCTTCCAGCAGTATCAGACGGATCCTCTTTATGATGTCTTTCGTGGTGGAATAAAAGCAGATCCTGCCGCTTCTTTTTTCTATCCACCCGTCGGACAGAAACAGCCCCAGCATGTAGGCGATGTTCTCGTTTAAATAGACGGAGCGTTCATCCGAATAGCGCCCCAAAAAGACCTTCCCCTTCGCCGCTGAATAGACGCTTTTAATAACGACGTGGTCTTCCGCCGTAAGATCCTTCGCTTCTTTCCAGATAAATCCCATCTTATCCGTGAGCACCTTGATCTTTTGCGACGGCGTCACCGTGTTGTGAGTACCGTTCTCGAGGGTTATCTTCAATAAATCCCGCGGCGGCATCTCAAAAAGAGCGGTAACTTTCCGCAGCCCTGTTTGCGTGTAGACCATGTCCCCCGCCTCAATATCCTGTATAGCCGCCAACCCTTTCCCCGCAGATACCAGCGTGTCCCTGACAAAACATTCGCCGACGATCCTGGCTGATTTTTTATAGGGTTTGTTGTACTCCGCGCCGAGGTCCTTCATCGCGTAAAGAATACGGCGGTGCACCGGCTTAAGGCCGTCGCGGGCGTCGGGAAGAGCCCTGCCCACGATGACGC
>CAZYZC010000161.1:0-3421 GCA_964650985.1 uncultured Planctomycetia bacterium
ACCCCTTCTTTTTAAGCTCCTCGATCACGGTGACGAGATCAACGCCCTTATTTTCATCGAATAACCTTATCAGGGCGGCGTAGATATTACGGTGGGAATCCTTATAGAAGGCCCCCTCGTCGAGCATCTCTATGGCCTGCGGTATGACACTATGGTCTATAAGCATGGAGCCGAGGAGCGCGGCCTCGGCGTCTATGTTATGAGGAGGTAATTTTTCGATCGTCTCTTGCTGGGGCATATTTATTTATTCACTACCCATACTTTCAGCGATGCCTTGACCTGGGGATGTATCTTTACCGCCACCTGGTAGACGCCGAGCTTCTTTATCGGCTCATCCAGAAGTATATCGCGTTTATCTACGGATACGCCTTCCTGGGACAGCGCTTCGGCTATCATTTCCGAAGATACGGAGCCGAAAAGCTTCTCCTCTTCGCCGGCCTGGGCCTGTATCGAGACCGATAAAGCCGCTATCCTGTCGGCGATCTTCTGCGCCTCTTCCAGGACCTTCGCCTCTGCGGCGGCCTTCTTCTTCAATAAAGATTCCAGCGACTTCAGGTTACCGGCGGTCGCTTCCTTCGCGAGCTTCTTGGGTATAAGGTAATTCCTGGCGTAACCTTCTTTCACGGTAATAACGTCGCCTATATCTCCTACCTTGTCAATCTTCTCTATAAGTATAACCTTCACTTTTTTATCTCCCGATTACGATTTATGAAAAACTACCGGCGAACAGGTGCTAAAGCCCCCAAAAGGAGGTTATCCGCGAAAATTATTCCGCCACGAATGGTAAAAGCGCCAGCACGCGGGCCTTCTTTATGGCTTTGGCCAGCTGTCTCTGGTGCCCCGCGCATGTGCCGGATATCCTGGAGGGTACTATCTTGCCCCTCTCGGTCAAAAGCTTCTGGAATTTATTATAGTCGAGATAATCTATTCTTTCCACCTTGTCGAGGCAGAACCTGCACGGCCTCTTCTTGTAAACCTTCTTCTTCTTTAACGGGTCCTTTTTCAGTTTCTTCTTTTTATCATCCCTATTAAACGGCTTAAACATATTCCTCCTTAATTGATCGTTTGGTATTCGGCTCATGGGTTCCCGAGCCCGCTGACTTACTCCGTCATTTATCCTTAGAACGGCACTTCTTCGCTTGGCTTCGGCTGCGGCGCTTCGCCGGCCTTCTTGTCAAAATCCGGCGGCGCTTCGTTATTCAGGTCTATCGTCGCTATCTCCTCCTCGGGGACCGGCGGCTGTTTTCCTCCCGGCGCGCCGGCCTTGGGGCCCATGCGCAGAAACTGGATATTGTCGGCGACAACTTCCGTCGTGGAGCGTTTCTGGCCGTCCTGGGTCTCCCAGTCGCGCGACTGCAGGCGTCCTTCCACAAATACCGGGCTCCCCTTAGAGAGGTACTCCCCGCAGACTTCGGCCCGGCGGCCCCATACGACTACCCTTATAAAAGAGGTCTGCTCTTTCTTTTCGCCGGCCTGGGACTTGAATACGCGGTTCACGGCTACCGTGAATGTGGCGACCGCGGAACCGCTCGGTATGTACCTGAGCTCCGGATCGCGGGTTAAATTTCCTATCAGGAAGACTTTGTTCAGGCTGGCCATAATTACCTCTTGGTTATCATCACCCTTAGTATGTCCGGGTTCAGCTTGTAGGCGCCTTCGAGCGTCGTTATGGCTGACGGCGGAGCGGTAAAATCGAGCTTGTAGTAATACCCCTCCTTGGCTTTCTTTACAGGATATATGAGCTGCCTCTTGCCCCAATTCTCTTCCTTCTTTATAGCCCCTCCGGACTTCGTCACCGAATCGGAGATCGCCGCGAATACCTGCTTTATCTCGTCCTCTTTAAGCTCATGCCTTATTATGAATATCCCTTCATAATTATTCATTTATCGTCTTCTCCCGGTTTTTGGTTTAAACTAGATTACCACACCACTTTCGATAAATCAACCCTTTTGACTGCCGCGGCGTTTGAAGGCCTATTCCAGCAGCCGGAACGTCAAAAGCCTTCCGTAAGGGCTGCTCCCTATGACGTGCCTGCCTTGCGCTTATTGAACCTGGCCATGGCCTTCTCGATGCCGTATTCCACCGCCGAGCGGAGCGCGTCTTTGGCCAGCGATACTGAGTGCGCGACATTCCTCAGCTCTTTATGTTTGAACGGGCTCAAGACGTAATCCGTTATATCGCCCCTGTGCACATCGGTCGCGATGCCGACCCTGAGACGGGAGAATTCACCGGTCCCGATGACGCGTATTATCGACTCCAGGCCCTTCTGCCCCCCGGACGACCCGCTCCTCTTCAAGCGGATCTTGCCGAGCTCCAAATTTATGTCGTCGCATACCACGATGAGATCTTTTAAGTCCCCGACCTCGCGACTTACGAGAGCGCCTACGGCGTTGCCCGACAGGTTCATGTACGTCTGCGGCAGCATCAGGGTGACTTCTTCCCCGGATATCTTTCCGCGCCCTAAAAGCGAGGAGTGCATCTTTTTATTTATCTTTATGCTGCACTCTTTGGCGAGCTCTTTTACCACGACGGAGCCCATATTGTGCTTCGTCCCGGCATATTCTTCCCCGGGATTTCCCAGCCCTACGATGAACCTCACTCGCGCCTTCAACCTCCTCTTTAGCCGCATTAAAAACCCCGCGCGCCTTTTCCCGCGTTCCTAAAACGGAACAGGCTACTTCTTCTCTTCCTTCTTCGGCTCTTTAGCTGCCGCTGCCGGGGCAGGGGCTTCCTTAGACTCCTCGCCCTCCGCCTCCCCTTCCTCTTTCTTCTTCCTGATGAGCTCCGGTTCCTCGCCGCCTGCAATGGCCTCTTCTTTCGGCGCTTCGACTTTAGGCGCCTTGACTATGAGCGCTATGAGCTCCGGATCGTTCAATACCTTGACGCCTTCCGGCACTTTTATATCCTTCACCATCACGTTATCGCCTATCTTAAGCTCCGCCACCTCTACCTCTATCTTGGCCGGAATATCCGCCGGTAAGCATTCCACGGAGAGTTCGCGCAGCACATGCTCCAGAAGCCCGCCGTCGATCTTCACCCCGACCGGTTCGCCGTGGACTACGAGCGGCACGTTGACCTTCAGCATCTCCGTAAGCGATATCTCGTTGAAATCGACATGCAGCACGTCGTCCCTGACGGGATGGCGCTGGATCTCCTTTATGAGGACGGTCCTGTCTTTCGCGGAAGCTTCTCCGCCTGAGATCTTGAGCGTTATCAGCACGTTCTCTCCGGCCTTCGTATGAAGTACTGTCCTGAGCTCCTTGTCGGATACCGTAAGGCTTGTGGCGGCCTTACCCGATTTGTAGACATTCGCCGGTACGAGGCCTTTGTTACGCAGGTCCTTGGCGACCCTCTTGCCGGTCTCTTTTCTTACATCCGCTTTCAGTATAACTTTTTCCATGGTATTCTACACTCCTCCTTT
>CAZYZC010000162.1:0-3414 GCA_964650985.1 uncultured Planctomycetia bacterium
AATTAGCTTATATGTTAATAGATACGCATTGTCACTTTGACTTTAAGGACTTTGATGAGGACCGTGACGCGGCGCTTGAGAGGGCGAAGGCCGCCGGAATAGGGCGGATCGTGAACGTCGGCGGCTCTATCGAAGGCTCGCGGAGGTCCGTGGCGCTGGCCGGGAAGTACGATATGGTCTACGCTTCGGTCGGAGTCCATCCGCACGAAGCGAAGAGCGTGATGCCGGAGACTATCGCGGAGATAAGGCGCCTGGCGGCTTCTCCCAAGGTCGTGGCGATAGGGGAGGTGGGGCTCGACTACTACCGCAATCTCTCTCCCAGGAATGAACAGATAGCCGCGTTCGAATCTTTTATAGCGCTCTCCGGCGAACTTGACCTGCCTCTCATCATACACGCCCGCGAATGCGGCGACGAGGTCATCGATATACTGAAAAAGCGCGGGCAGGGCTCCGCCGTGCGCGGCGTAGTGCACTGCTTTTCCGGCGACGAGACATTCCTGGAGAAGTGCCTCGGCATGGGGCTGTACGCGTCGTTTACCTGCAACATCACCTTCAGGAACGCCAAGGCCCTGCGCGAGACCGCGAAACACATGCCGGTAGAGAGACTTCTTCTTGAGACCGACGCGCCGTACCTTGCGCCCGAAGGCATGAGGGGCAAGCGTAATGAGCCGGCCTATATGGTGACGCTCGTCGATGAATGGTCGAAGATCCTCGGGTTATCAAAAGAGGACATAGAAAGGATCACGACTCACAACGCGAACACATTATTCCGCCTTGAAACGGAGGACGTTTCCAAGGTAGCCTACAGGATACGTGATTCCCTGTATCTCAATATAACCAACCGCTGCACGAACTCCTGCGATTTCTGCATACGGTCCAAGACGCGGTTTGTCAAAGGGCATAATCTAAAGCTGGACGTGGAGCCTTCGGTAGAAGAGATCTTAAGTTCCGTCGAAAACGCGAAGGATTATAAAGAAGTGGTCTTCTGCGGTTATGGCGAACCGACGCTGCGCCTGGACGTCATAAAGGCGGTGGCCGCAGACCTCAAGAAGAAGGGCGTCAGGATACGGGTGAATACGAACGGCCACGGCGATATCATAAATAAGCGCGGCATAGCGCCCGAGCTTATTGGGCTGGTCGACTCTTTTTCCGTGAGCCTGAATACCGATACGGAAGATGCGTATGACGACTTCTGTAAGCCGGCCTCCGGCCATGGCGGATACCGGGCGGTAAAGGATTTTATAAAGTCGTGTGTCGCGTGCGGGTTCGAGGTCGACGTTACGTTCCTCGACCTCCCCGGCGTCGATATGGAAAAGTGCCGCAGGATAGCCTCGGAGCTTGGAGCCAAGTTCCGCCAGCGCCATCTCGGAGTCGTAGGATGATATGTCAAAAGTCTCGATAGTACATTGCGGCAGTTACGATACGGCCCAGGTCTTTGAAGCGATAAAGCGCGCGGTCGACTCCATAGGCGGGATAGGGGAGTTCGTAAAGCCCGGGATGAAGGTGCTCCTGAAGCCGAACCTGCTTTCGGCCAGGCTGCCCGAAGAAGGCGTCGATACGCATCCGGAGGTGGTCCGGGCGGTGATAAGGATCGTCAAATCCGCGGGAGGCGAAGTCAGGATAGGCGACTCGCCGGGCGGATATCACAAGGACGTTTACGAGGTCTACGAAAAATCCGGTATTAAGAAGGTCGCGGAGGAGGAAGGCGCCGAGCTGGTGCGATTCGACAGGTCCAAATTTGTCGACGGTTTTCCTATAGCGCGCGAGGTCTTCGATTGCGACGCGATGATATCGATACCGAAATTTAAGACCCACATGATAACGGTCATAACGGCGGCGCTTAAGAATACGTACGGCACGGTGACCGGGCTCTACAAGGCAGAGTGCCACTCGAAGGCGCCCAGGGAAGAGGACTTCGCCAGGCTGGTCGCCAGGATCCATGCGATATCGCGTCCGCGCCTTAACATACTCGACGCCGTCGTCGCTATGGAGGGGGATGGTCCTTCCTCGGGCACGCTGCGCAATATGGGTATAGTCATGGCGTCGGCCGACGCCGTCGCGATGGATTCATGTATAGCGAAGCTGATCGGGCTTGAGCCGCTCGATGTGCTCGTTACAAAGGAGGCTCACGCGGCCGGTTTGGGCGAGGCGGACCTGTCGAAGATAGAGATATCCGGGGACGACATAAAGACTTTCGATGTGTCGAGCTTCAAGCTGCTGCAGACCTCGCCGATAAAGTATGTCCCGAGGGGCATAGCCAACTCAATAGCCTCGCTCGTCAAGTTCAGGCCCGCTATCGACAGGGCGGTATGCAGGCGGTGTAATCTTTGCAAGGTGACGTGCCCGGTGAACGCGATAGAGTCCGACGATAGGGGTTATTGTATAGATTACAAAAAGTGCATAGGCTGCATGTGCTGCCACGAGGTATGCCCATACAGGGCCATAAGCGTGAAGCGTAATATCCTGACTAAGATGATTTGGGGTTAGGGTACAGGGATTAGATTATAGGAGATAAAAGATGCCTGTTGAAACGATCTCATGGAAGAATGGCAGGATACGATACATTGACCAGACGCTTCTACCGCACAAGGTAAGGTTCGTAGATTGTTCCGATATCAAAAAACTCTGGGCCGCGATAAAGCGCCTTGAGATAAGGGGCGCTCCGGCAATAGGAATAGCCGGCGCTCTCGGGATAGCGCTTACGGCGGCCAAGTCAAAAGCCGCGACGTCGAGGGCGCTCTTAAAAGAGGTGCGCCGCGCCGCCGTATATCTCGCGTCCTCCCGTCCGACGGCAGTCAACCTGTTCTGGGCGCTTACGCGGATGGCGAATACCGCGGGCCTGAACGCCTCGCTTCCGGTCCGGACCTTGAAGGGGCTTTTGGTAAAAGAGGCCCTGGACGTGATCAGGGAAGACAAGGTCTCGTGCCGCAAGATGGCGCGCCGCGGCGCCAGACTGATAAAGAAGGGGGAGGCGATACTTACGCATTGTAACGCCGGGGGGCTCGCTACCGCCGATTACGGAACGGCTTTGGGCGTACTGTTCGAGGCAAAGAGGCAGGGTAAAGGCATAAGGGTCTATGTCGACGAGACCCGCCCGCTTATGCAGGGCGCGCGCCTTACGGCCTGGGAATTGATGCGCGCGGGGATAGACACGACGCTCATATGCGACAATATGGCCGCCAGCCTTATGGCCAAGGGCAGGATAGACAGGATATTCGTCGGCGCCGACAGGATAGCGTCAAACGGCGACGCCGCCAACAAGATCGGCACATACAGCCTGGCGGTGCTGGCAAAATACCACCGCATACCTTTTTATGTAGTCGCGCCGATTTCGACGTTCGACTTCAGTATAAAGACCGGTAAAGAGATACCGATCGAAGAGCGGTCTGCCGACGAGGTCAGGTCCGTTCTCGG
>CAZYZC010000163.1:0-3397 GCA_964650985.1 uncultured Planctomycetia bacterium
GACTACTTGAGGAGATTGATTCGCTGGGCATCGGGTATAAATCGGCGACTGAGCCGTTCGATACCACATCCAGCGCCGGTAAGATGGCGATTCAGATGCTTGGAAGTTGCGCGGAGTTTGAACGCAATCGTTTGGTCGAGAGGGTGTTCCCGGGCATGGTGGTTGGAGTTAAAAGAGGCCACTGGCAGGGAGCGCGCTACGCGCCGTATGGTTATCGCTACAATAAAGAAGCCAAGAAACTTGAAGTCCATCCGGAAGAGGCAAAGATCGTTAAAGAGATTTACGCGATGTACATAAGCGGCACGAGCACTTCGCGGATCGCAGGGCATTATTACAATCTCGGGATCCCCTCAAGGCAAGGCGGACGGTTTTATAATAAATTCATTTCCAACATTCTGCAGAGTAAGGTCTATTTAGGGATGCTGGTGTGGAATAGACGGCGTTATAACACAAAAGAAAAGACAAAGAACGGCGAAGGCAAAGGTTACAAGTACGTGAATAATGATCCGTCCAAGATTATTGAAGTACCGAATACTCACGAGCCGATAATTACGCAAAGAGATTTTGATGAGGCCAGAACGCTTCTCAAACGTAACCGCACCAATGGTGTGGTTAGATTTAGGAATAATGTTTATCAGCTTTCCGGTATTTTGAAATGTAATGAGTGCGGAGGCAATTACCGCGGAATCACCGCGACAGTTAATCACCGCACCAAAATGCGGCGGCCATGGTATCGTTGTTCTTCCAAAGGCATACCGCATATTAAATGTAGTAACAAATCTGTTACGGCTGACGCGATCAATAAGCAAGTTTGGGATATCGTAGAAGTCATCCGTCAGAATCTTCATGTGCTTGAGGAACTGGGTGACATGATCAAACTTAACGCATCCGAGCCGGAGCAGTTGTATGTCGAGCAGTTAGAGGAGAGGGACGCGCTTCTTAAGAAGAATATCGAGAAGCAAAAGGGGATCTACGAGTTGTTTTCAGAGGATAAAATTAATCTCGCGCTCTATAAGGATAGGGCCGAGCTTTTGAGTAATGAGGAGAAAAAACTAAAGCAGGATATCAAGGCGATTCAGCTTAAGATTCTGGATAAGCGCAATTCCGTTAACCTTGTCAAGGCGACGCAGGATTTCCTTTTGAGGTTACGGAGCACGCCGGATGATCGTCAGTTGGATTATCTGGTCAAAACCTTTATGCGGATCATCTTTAAATCGATCCACATCCAGAATCAGGAGATCGTGAAGTTCGATCTGAACGAGCCTTGGAAGACTTGCTATGAAGAGGGGATGAAATGGTTGAAAACGAGCGAAAAGACGACAATACAGGCGATTCCGGAGGCAAAAGTCCGAAGAAGTTACGTGTGCTTTTGCGCACCTTCGGATGCCAGATGAACGTCCGGGATTCGGAGTTTGTCACAGGTCTTCTTTTGGAGAATGGGTTCGGGAAGGCGGATTCAATTGAAAAGGCCGACGTTATTTTATTTAATTCCTGCTCGGTAAGAAAGAATGCCGAAGGCAAATTGTTTGGCAATATTGAGGATCTTAAGAAATTAAAGAAGGGTAAACCGGACCTTGTGGTGGGACTCATAGGGTGTACCGCTCAGAGTTACGGCTCCGACAGTTTTAAGAGGGCTCCGGTTATAGATATCGTATGCGGCCCGGGGAATGAGACCGATCTCCCCGGATTGATAAATGACGTTTTGAAGAACAGATGCGCGATGGTGGCTCTGGATAAGGTGAGCCAGAAGAGGCCGGAGCTCTTTCCGAAATACAGAGAGTCTGGCCCAAAAGCGCTGGTCTCCATAAGCGAGGGATGCGATAATTTCTGCTCATACTGTATCGTGCCGTATGTGAGGGGAAGGGAGCGCTCGCGTGAGCCTAAAGACATAGTCAGGGAGGTCAGGGAGCTCGCGTCGCGAGGATTCAAAGAAGTTACGTTGTTAGGGCAGAATGTTAACTCATACCGAGGAATAGCGTATAGCGTAGAGCGTATAGCGTATAGTAAAAACAAACTAAACGCTATCCGCTATCCGCTAAACGCTAGAACTTCCAATTTCGTCCGGCTTCTCGAAAAGCTTAACTCCATCAAAGGCATCGAGCGCATACGTTTCATGACAAGCCATCCGAAGGACGCGTCGGAAGACCTTTTTAAAGCCATGAGGGATATGGATAAAGTCTGCGAGCATCTGCACCTGCCGCTTCAATCCGGTTCCGACAGGATATTGAAGCTTATGAATCGCGGTTATACGAAGGCTCACTATTCCCGGTTGGCGGACCTTTATCGAAAATACGTCCCGGACGGCAGTATTACCAGCGATGTAATAGTCGGTTTTCCATCCGAAACCGCTAAGGATTTCAATTTCACCCTTAAGATGGTAAAAGATATAGGTTTTGACAGCCTGTACACTTTTAAATATTCACCGCGGCCCCCGGCTAAGGCCGCAGGCATAAAAGATAATGTGTCTAAGGATGTTAAAGAGGCGCGCCTGGAAAAGTTGATGGCCGTCCAAACAGGTATATCCGAGGGTAGGAATATGTTGTATAATGGAAAAGTCGCCCAGGTCCTCGTGGAGGGCAAGGGCGCCAGGGCTCTTTCGGGACTTATAGGAAGGACGAGGACAAATAAAGTCATATCTTTCGACGGCAATGACGGCCTCATCGGAAAACTCGTCAATATTAAGATCGAATCTGTAACGCCGTACGCTTTGAAGGGGAGGATTGTAGAGTGATCCGCGTATTGTTATTGATTGTAATACTTTTGCTTGCAGCTTGCAGCATACAGCTCACAGCTTGCGCCGCGACGGTCGACAGGGAGTACGTTGAAAAATTATTTTTGGAGGAAAAATACGGCAGAGCAGCTGCCGAAGCCGGAAAACTAATTGATGCCAACTCTTCCAAGCGGGATGAACTATATTATCTAAAAGGTCTTAGCGAGATGAAAACCGGTAAGTTCGCCGCAGCGAGGAAGGATTTTGAATATTTAATAGAAAGATACTCGGGCTCAAAGAGGCTTCTCGACGCCCATATCGGCATAGGCGACGCGTACCTTTTGGAGGGTAATAAGACCGGGGCTATGAGGTCTTATAACGCAGCGCTGGAAGAATTTCCAGACAATAAGAATATAGAAACCGTAAAGCAGAGGCTTGAGCGTTGCCGATCTAAGAACCCTGCGGGCATAGATCCTTCGGTTCCTTCCCAACATCAGAATGAAGAAGTAAAACGCGAATTTTCCGATATAAAATCCCGCACAAACGCGGCCCGGAACTCCTCACGAGCCGAAGTGGTAAATTTCTCACCTAAAACGGTATTGCCGGAGCCGGTAAAGAACGGCGGCTATTTTTCGGTCCAGGTAGGGTCGTTTAAGAGCAGGACGAACGCCCAAAAACTTTCCTATA
>CAZYZC010000164.1:0-3388 GCA_964650985.1 uncultured Planctomycetia bacterium
GTCGGTGGAGATGATGCGGGATTTTCTGAAGCGCCACGACTCCGCGATAAAACAGCGCATCATAGATAACGGTTTCGCGGTAAAGGAGCTTGTGGAGCGTTACAGAAAAGAGCACGCCGACAGGCTGGTCCAGGGCATCTCGACGCCGCTCGGGGCGAACATGTACTTCGATATGCTCGACTTCACCGGCAACCTGGCCAGGCACGCGTCTAACGTTGTGAAATTGTTCTAATCATATGAGATATCCTAAATTAAGAGAGCTTAAGGAGGCGATCACGGCCATGATCAAGGGGCCGTGCACCACCAGGTATCCTCAAGAGCCGCATACGCCGGCCAAAAGGTTTAGAGGCAAACCCGTTTATTCCAATAGCGGGTGCATTGCCTGTGGCGCGTGTGCGCTCGTATGCCCGGCGAGGGCGATAGAGGCCAGGGATACTGTTGCCCAAAAGGCTGCAACAAGCAGTGGGCGCCAAATTTGCGCGGCAAATTTGGTCGATGGTAAAAAAGCGGTGCGAAGGATGGTGCTGCATCTCGACGAGTGCCATTACTGCGGGCAGTGCAGCGCGCTGTGCACCACAAAGGCGGACAACCCGCCGGGAATAAAACATACGACTGAATTCGATCTGGCGGGGCTTGACAGGCGCCGGATGATATCCGAGACCGACGACAAAGAGCTCGCGCTCTGCGAATCCTGCGGCGAGGTCATAACGGCGAAAGCGCATCTGGAGTGGCTGGCGAAGAGGCTGGGGCCGCTGGCCTTCTCAAACCCCACGCTATTTATAACTTCACTAAAAGGCCTTGGTTTTGCCGATAACGTAGCAATGGCGGCCAGGGACTACGCGGCGAGGTCCGACAGGATAAAGGTGCTGTGCGCCAAGTGCAGAAGGGCCTCCACGAGTGAGAAATACTAACCTTCCTTCTCCGGGAGAGCGCAGCGTCGACGCGGAATTGTCCGCCGCCATATCGGATCGCCTCAAAGGGAAGCTCGCCATAGTAGGCATAGGCAATATAATAAGAGGAGACGACGGCCTGGGGCCGAAGCTCATCGAGATACTGAAGGCCCGCGGCGGACTGCCGGGGGTCTCTTTATTCGATTGCGGCACGGCGCCGGAGAACTACATATTCCCGATATTGTCGACATCCTGCGATACGCTCGTGCTTGTGGACGCCGCCGACATAGGCAAGGCTCCGGGAGCAGTCGAAGTATTCGACCTCGACAAGATATCCAGGGTCAGTTTTTCCACCCATAATCCTTCTCCGCGCCTCTTCACGGATCTTCTGAAGACGGGGAAGGAGGACATGAATATATTCGTGATATCCGTCCAGCCTAAATCCACAGGTATAGGGGCGTCATTAAGCGAAGAGGTGCTCACCTCGCTCGAGAGAATAGCCGATATCTTCTCGTCCGCTCACCCCGCAGCCCGAAAAAGTGATAGTCACTTTTTCGAGACAGGTGCATTGTAAACCATAATACAACTAACAGGTTGACAATACCTCCCTTTTTATGTTAAAATCCGGGTATCATGAGGTATTTTAAAGCGGCTGTAATGGCCGTCATGTCCATGGCGCTCCTGATTACCCCGGTTACCGAGTCCCTGTGTGAGGACGAGAGGTCTCTGGGGCGGCTCGTCGTAACTCCTTCCCGAATAGCGTCCTCAAATTACGCCCGCTCCATAACGGTGCTGGACGGATGGATCTCGGAGGGGTCTGTTTACGACGCCACTCCGGACATGATAGGGAATGTCGGGGGCATCGATATAAGGCGCAGGGGCCCGGAGAACGTCCAGGCCGACGTCTCGATACGCGGCACTACCTTTGAACAGAACTCCGTCCTGATAGACGGTGTGCGGATAAATGACCCCCAGACGGGCCACTACACGATGGACCTGCCGCTCACCCCCGAAGATATCGACAGGGTCGAGATCCTGAAGGGCCCCGGCTCGAGCCTGTACGGCCCCAACGCTTTCGGCGGCGTCATCAATATAATAACGAAGAAGCCCGAGGGTAAAAAAATAGTATTCGACGCCGAGGGCGGGTCGTTCGATTACTCAAAGGTAGCGTTATCGGCGACGGCGCCTTTTGGGCCCGTAGATAACCGTTTTTCGATACAAGAGAGCCGGTCTACCGGATATATGTCAGATACGAACTTCGATATATTCTCGCTAGCCAACTCCTCGTCGGTCAAGACGCTCTTCGGAGTGTATGACTTCCTCTTCGGTTACACGAAGAAGGATTACGGCGCAAGTAATTTCTATTCAAATCTCTATCCGCACGAAGCCGAAGAGACCGACACGAGGTTTTTTAATATCGGAGGCCTCGCCGAGGCCGGAGACTTAACGGTTAAGCCCAGCCTGTTTTTACGCCGTCACAAAGACAAGTTCCGGCTCGATATAAACCGCCCGGGATGGCAGACTAACTACTCCACGGTCTACAGTTACGGCGGAGGGTCGGCTTTCAACTTTACTCATGACCTGGCGGACGTATCGTACGGGTTCGAGGTTACGCGCGACACGATAAATTCTACGAACATGAAGATCCACGAGCGCTATTCCGAAGGTTTGTATGTCGAGGCCGCGCCCAAGATATCCGAGGAGTTTTATCTCAACTTAGCCTTCCGGTCCGACCATTTTGACGGTTTCGGGTGGGAGGCCTCGCCGTCCATATCGGCGAGCTACAGGATATCCGACGGATTCTCGTTAAAGGGAGCCGTGGGCAGGGCATACAGGATACCGACCTTTACGGAGCTCTACTATAACGACGCGGCCAACATCGGCAACTCAGGCCTTAAGTCCGAGAGCTCATGGACATACGAAGCCGGCGCGGACTATTCCCGCAAATCCTTCAAGGCCGGCCTCACGTATTTCCACAGGGACTCATATAACACGATAGACTGGATACGATATTCGTCCAATACCCCGTGGAGGGCCGCTAATATCGGAGGCACGTCCACCAGCGGCGTGGAGGTTTCGATGTCGCTGGACAGGTTCTTCTTCAGCTACACGCGCCTCGACGTATATTCCAAGCACAGCTACATATCTAAATACACCCTGGACTATCTGAAACAGCATATAACGGCGGGAGCCCTATTTGAGCTTTCGGGATTTAAGAATTACTGGGTGTTGAACTGGAAAGACAGGGTAAGGGGTCAATCCGTCGTGATCGCGGATATGAAGGTAACGAAGGTCATATTCGATAAAAAGGGGGTTAAGCTGGACGCCTTTTTCGAAATAGCCAACTTATTCAATACGCCCTATTCCGAAGTCCAGAGCGTCGAAATGCCGGGAAGATGGATAAAGTCCGGCGCCCGCCTGGAGTTCTAGCCCGGTTTGAATAGGATTGACACCCGCGCCCCCCTTAACATATAATTAGCTTAATTATGAATAAGCTG
>CAZYZC010000165.1:0-3382 GCA_964650985.1 uncultured Planctomycetia bacterium
GGGAACGGGTCACTTGTGCCGTTGTCATCCAATACTAAGTATACCCTACTTTTCCGAAAAAACAAGCCCTCGAAGCGATTTTCAGACAACGCTCTAATTAAATTTTTTGGGTCCTGCCATGGCTCGACCTTTCGGTCCTCCGCATAAAATATGGGGTTTATTATCAATAAGCCTAAGCTCGTGGCATATCTGTATGCCGCCAGGATTTCCACTTCCGACACCTTTTGTAGCGGTTAGCTTCACTCGAAATCCTAACCGGCGGCACCCCCCATCCCATATTTTATTTGTGCGGTCCTCAAGGTAGGTTTTTCCGGAGGAAAAACCATCCATGTCACCCAAAAAATTTCTCTAGACGCCTTCCTTTGGAAAATCAGCTGCCCAGAAGGCTATCCCCGGTAGTAGGCGCTAATTTTGCGTGGCAAAATTAGCCAATCTTAAAAGTGCTCGCTGATTTTCCTTCGATACGTGTAGCGAGCTGATAGAGGCGGAACAGTTTCAGCGCGAGTATAACTAGGCTTAGGGTTAGCGGCGGCAGAAATGTTATTGGCTCAGATAAGGATTGAAGTAGCCCATCCGTAACTTCGGGAATTGTTTCTTCAGTAGCTCCATCTCTTGCCTTATGCCGAGCATATCCGCGCCGTTAGGACGCAGCTTCAGTAATTCGAAGTATCTCAGCGGGTCGTAGCAGAGGTTGCGCCACTGGATCATGTCGACGCCGGTCTTTCGTATGAGCGCGCCGAGGGCCTTGTGCTCGGCTTTAAGGTCGGTGAATCCCGGCATTGTGAGGTAATTTAGCGATACGAAAAATGGGGACAGCGCCCTATTTTTCGGATGTTTTTTATGAAAATAGGGCGCTGTCCCCATTTTTATCGAGCTTACGACATCGCTGAAATCGTAACCTACGGGTCTGTAGTATCTCTCATAGTAGATAGCCCTCGCGCTGTTTAAGCTTATCCTTACGCTGTTTAGCCCAGCGTCGATCAGGCGCTTTAATTTATCCGGGCGGCTTCCGTTTGTATTTAAGTTTATAACACCTTTGGTTGTCCGCGTTCTTATAAGCCGTATCGCCTCCTCGACTACCTCAGCCTGAGTCAGAGGCTCCCCCTCGCACCCTTGCCCGAAACTTACTATCGGCTTATCGACCCTGCCGATGTGATACAACGCAATCTCGGCTATCTCTTCCGGCTTAGGGACGAACTTTATCCGCGGCTGGGACGCGCAAACGTCTTTCGCCGGCTGGTGAGATATGCATCCGGCGCATCTGGCGTTACATGCGGGCGCCGTTGGCAGCGGACACTCGTATCTGGACAGGAAGAAGTTTTGGGCGTTCGGGCATCCGTAAGTCAACGCGCATGTTTCAAGATGCTTGATGAGCCTGTTCTTCGGGAATATCTTTTTAAGAGACTTCGCGCTGCGCTTTACCGAAGACATATCGATAAACCGCGCGTCATGCCTCCGGTCGCGGTCCACTCTTACGGCCGTGACACAGGTTCGCCCCTTGTATGAGACCGCGGCGCAATATGAGAATAGCGGTAACTTTGCGGAACTGGGGTCGTCGATATAGGCAGGGCTGTAGGTGGCCGTATATCCGGGAGAAAGAAATGCGGCAACAGCGAAACGGCCGTCCGATACCGCGTATTCGCCGGTCGACTCACTATACCCTATCGCCCGTCTTCCGGGGAGCATGAATAGCTGGCTTCCGGCCGGAAGCTCTATGATTTCCGGTTGGTGTATCCGGAAGATCCGGCCGGCCTTCATCGCGGCGGGTACGAGTCCGGGATCTTCGAAGATCTTGCCGGATTTGTCGGAGTATAATAGATGCGGTGTGGGCATAAAAATTACCTGCGGGGTTTTCGGTTCTTCAGAAGCTTGCCGATGAGGCGCATCTTATTCAGCCTTCGCAGGGCTTCGACGACGTACTTCTTGTTATCCGGTTTTGAATGCTGGATGAGGGCTCTCTGGAGCCTCCGCTCCCTCGCGCCCTTAGGGACGTATATCTTCTTGTCCGTGAACGGATCGGTCTCCGTATAGTACATGCACCCGGATATCGTCGTGGGCAGCGGTATGAAATCCTGTACCTGTTCGGGGCGTATGCCCATGGATTCAAGCTTCAGCGCCATCTTGAGAGTCTCGGTGAGCCCGGAGCCGGGATGGCCTATTATAAAATAATTCACCAGATACTGTTTCTTTACGAGCCTTTTATTGGCTTCGGTGAAACGTCTTGTGAACTCCTCATATACCTCAAATCCGGGTTTGGACATGAGGGCAAGTACCGAGCTTTCAGTATGCTCCGGAGCCACCTTCAGCTGGCCGCTTACATGAGAAGAGCATAAAGCTTTTAAGTACGCGTTCGAACCTTCGTCTGCGGCCAGGTCGTACCTGATCCCGCTGCCGACGAAGACGTGGTTTACCTTGGGTATCGCGAGCGCTTTCTGCCATAGCTTCAACGTCTCGCTGTAGCCGGGTTTCAGGCTCGGACACCTTGTCGGCACGAGGCATCTCTTATTCCTGCAGGTGCCGGCCTTATCCCATGAGCTGCAGTGCGCGGCGTACATGTTCGCGGTAGGCCCGCCGATATCGGTTATGGTGCCGGTAAAGTCTTCCCTCGAAGCGATCTTCTTGACCTCATCTATTATGGACTTTTCGCTGCGGCTCTGGATGATCCTGCCCTGGTGCATATAGAGAGAGCAGAAGTTGCATCCTCCCGGACAGCCTCTGTGGGAAGTGACCGAGAAACGTACGGTCTCCAGTCCCGGGACTCCGAGCGCCTCATCGTATGACGGATGCCACGCTCTCGTGTACGGAAGCGCGTATATGCCGTCCATCTCTTCGGTCCCGAGAGGCCTGGCCGGCGGAAGCTGTATTACGAACCTGTTATCGTGCTTCTGGGTTATAGTCTTGCCGCGCACCGGATCGGCCTCGTAGTACATGGCCCTGGCGGCCGATATGAATTTCGATTTATCAGAGGCTACCTCCTCAAAGGACGGTATCGCGACGAGGTTCTCGAAACCTTCTATGGAATTCCTGACTATGACAGTGCCGCGCACGTCCGAAATATTCTTTATCTTATCGCCCGTCTTTAGGCGGCCGGCTATTGCGAGTATTTGAGTCTCGCCCATTCCGTAGACCAGTATATCGGCCTTTGAGTCCAGAAGTATCGAGCGGCGGACCTTATCCGACCAATAGTCGTAGTGAGCCAGCCTTCGCATACTGGCTTCCATACCCCCTATCACAACCGGGACGGATTCGAAAGCCTGACGCACCTTGTTGGTGTACAAAATGGCGGCCCTGTCCGGGCGCAAGCCCGACGCGCCGCCGGGCGAATAGTCGTCATCGGAGCGCGGGAGCTTATTGGCGGTGTAATTGGCTACCATCGAGTCGA
>CAZYZC010000166.1:0-3355 GCA_964650985.1 uncultured Planctomycetia bacterium
TTTTATGGAAGGCGACCAGCGGGTATCGTTGAGGGAAAAGATATTCCGCGAGATCGTCGCCAATTTCCTGATCCACAGGGAATATATGAACGCTCATCCCGCGACGCTTATTATTTACAAAGACAGGGTTGAAACAAAGAATGCTAATAAGCCGCATACTTTCGGGCCTCTTTATCCGGGCAAATTCGAGCCTTTTCCTAAAAATCCGAATATAGCTAAGTTTTTTGCTCAAATAGGCCGCGCTGAAGAGCTCGGCACCGGCATTCGCAAGGTGTTTCATTATATTAAAGCTTATTCGGGAAGTGATAGAGTGGAATTTTTAGATGAGGATCTGTTTATTGTGAAGGTACCTCTGGGCTCACCTAGGGAGAAAACTACCCAGAAAACTACCCAGAAAACTACCCAGAAAATAATTGATCTTGTGAGACAGAATGCACAGATCACAAGACAGGAATTGGCAGGCGCCATTGGCTTGACGGATCATGGTATAAAATATCATTTGAGGAATTTGCAGAAAAGAGGGGATTTAAAACGCGCCGGCCCCGACAAGGGTGGACATTGGGAAGTAATAACATAATGATTAATCTAAAAAATAAACGGATATTAGTCACCGGCGGGGCAGGTTTCTTAGGCAAACATCTTGTTGCTAAGCTTAAGGAGCGCGGATGCCGAGATATCTTTATCCCGCTCATTGAAGATTATGATTTAGTCAGTATGGAAGCAGTCAAGCGGCTTTATGCCGACTCTAAGCCGGATATAGTTATACATTTGGCAGCAGTCGTAGGCGGTATTGGCGCTAATCGCGCGAATCCGGGCAAGTTCTTCTATGATAACCTGATGATGGGAGTTCAGTTGATGGAAGCCGGCCGGCAGGCCGGTATAGAGAAGTTCGTAGCCCTTGGGACTATCTGCGCATACCCTAAATTTACTCCCGTTCCCTTTAAGGAAGAGAATCTATGGAATGGCTACCCTGAGGAGACCAATGCTCCTTATGGGCTGGCTAAGAAGATGTTATTAGTGCAATCTCAGGCCTATCGCCAACAGTACGGATTTAATTCGATATTCTTACTGCCTGTCAATCTTTACGGACCGGGGGACAATTTTAACCAGGCATCTTCCCACGTTATCCCCGCGCTTATTAAGAAATGCATCGACGCCCAATCGAAGAAACTGTTTCCGCTTTCGAAGGAAACAGTTTCTAATGTCACCATCTGGGGCACCGGCAAGGCAACGCGCGAATTTCTCTACGTCGAAGACGCCGCCGAAGCCATCATCTTAGCCACCGAGAAATATGACAAGTCCGATCCGGTCAATATCGGCGCCGGCTTTGAAATTACCATAAAAGATTTGGTTAAGCTGATCGTTAAGCTTACAGGGTTTAAGGGTAAGGTCGTCTGGGACAAGACAAAGCCCGACGGCCAACCCCGCAGGTGCCTGGACACGGCCAGGGCTGAAAAAGAGTTCGGTTTTAAGGCTAAGACAGGGTTTGAGGACGGATTGAAGAAGACGATAGATTCATACAAAAACACGAAGTAGCATATTGTAGGAATATGATAGTCACAGCTAGAGGCATAGCCATGGTGGCGAGCTATTAGGGCTTGCTTTTTTTTGATTATAGTGTATACTTTAGTTATATAAATGTGATTTTTATCACATAAAACCAACTAAAAGGTGTCTATGAGACGATCAGCGACAAGGCAGTTAATGTTATGGAAGGATTCGAAACAGAGAAAACCCCTTATATTGAAAGGTGTTCGGCAGGTTGGGAAGACGTGGCTGTTAAAGGAATTCGGCAAAAAATATTATGAAAATACGGCTTATTTTAATTTTGAGGATCAAAGCGAATTAAAGCAATATTTTGAAACCACAAAAGATGCCGAGAGGATACTTCAGAGCCTTGCCCTGGTCAACGGCTCTCCGATACTTCCGGGAAAGACGCTTATTATTTTTGACGAAATTCAGGAATGTAACGCGGCGCTCAATGCGTTGAAATATTTTTATGAAACCGCGCCGGAATATCATATTGCCTGCGCGGGATCGCTATTGGGGATCAATCTTTCAAAACCCGCGTCGTTTCCCGTAGGAAAAGTTGATTTTTTAACGATATATCCGATGACATTTATGGAGTTTCTGTGGGCATCCGGAGAAGATAAAATAGTTCAATATGTTGATAGTATAGACGGCCTGGATCCGATACCGGATATTTTTTTTAATCAATTGTATGAAAAATTAAAGATGTATTTTATTACAGGAGGTATGCCGGAGTCAGTGCGCTCCTGGGCTGAAGAAAAAGATGTCGCGCTGGTTCAGAAAGTATTACGGAACATACTGAATGCGTATGAGCTTGATTTTTCAAAACACGCGGAAATCAAGGATATCGCTAAATTGGGCTTGATCTGGTCGTCTATCCCGTCCCAACTTTCAAAAGAAAATAAGAAGTTTATGTATAATGCCGTCAAGGGAGGGGTGAGAGCAAGAGCGTACGAAGACGCTTTGACATGGCTTTGCAATGCCGGGCTTGGGTATAAGATATATAGGAACACAAAACCGGCTCTTCCGGTATCGGCATATGATGACTCCGGGGCGTTTAAACTCTATATGGTTGATGTAGGGCTCCTGCGTCGTCTGGCGCTACTCGATCCGGTGTCGTTTGGCGAAGGCAACAGGTTATTTTCGGAGTTTAAGGGGGCACTCTCCGAAAACTATATTTTACAAAGCCTTGCGGCGCAATATGAAGGCTTACCGAGATATTGGTCCTCCGGAGCGACAGCGGAGGTTGATTTTACTATTCAGCGCGGCAATGACATTCTTCCGATAGAGGTCAAATCGGATGAAAATGTGCGGGGCAAGAGCTTGACCCTGTACAATCAGAAGTACGCCCCATTGGTACGAATAAGATTTTCACTAAAGAACCTTAAGAAAGACGGAAGTTTCATAAATATTCCGATGTTTTTATCGGATTATCTTGATAAATTCATCGATCTCGCGGCTAAAGAGTGAACAAAATAAAAAGTACACTTGACTTAACTTTTTATCCGATATAAAGCATACCTAATAGGGTGCTTTGCCTTGCTATAACACAATATAAGTATCTGCTTGACATCTTTCCCGTTGCTTTGCTACAATACTTGTTCAATGACTGAACAACCCCAAAAAGAAGAAACTTTCTTTATTATTAAAGAGCTGGAGACCAATCCAAGCGCTACTCAGCGGGATCTTTCCAATAACCTCAATATCTCCCTAGGTAAGACCAATTATCTTTTACGTGAACTTATCGTAAAGGGTTTCATAAAAGCTAAGCATTTTACCGATAATCCCGAAAAACTAAAGAAAGTTCAGTATCTTTTGACCGAAA
>CAZYZC010000167.1:0-3345 GCA_964650985.1 uncultured Planctomycetia bacterium
GCTCGAGGGTCCCGTCGGGCCCGGTGACCCAATCGATCGTGACGTCAAGAGGGCCGAAGTAGTTTATTCCCAGCACCTTGACTTCCCGCAAAGACCCCGCTTTCCCCGTATCCGCGTATCTTTTCCTATCCCGCCGCCCTTCGGCCTTTATGGCATAGTGGGCAGCCTCACGGTTTATGCGCCTCTTTTCGCCATCAGGCAGCGGATCGTAACGGCGCGCTATGGCTTCTCTTAAGGAGTCCGCCGTAAGCTTCGTTATGCCGAGGTTCTTTGATAGCGCGCTTTTTATGTCCATATCCGTTATTTTATCCTTTTTGGTATTCATAGTATATAGTTTTTTTTCGTCAATTCTGATATAATGTCCGCCTTCGCATTTAACGCGTAAAGAGGCAGAATGCTTCGGCGGATATGAAAAAGGATGTATGGAATTAAAGTTCGGTACGAGCGGGCTGAGAGATACGGTTAGAAATATGACCGACATGGAATGCTATGTCAACGCAAGTGGTTTTATCGCGTATCTTAAAGGATCCGGAGAGTTTAAAAAGGGCGGCACCATAGCGGTAGGCGGAGACAGAAGGCCCAGTACGTACAGGATAAAGAGGGCCGTGGCGGCCGCAATCCGCGATATGGGCGGTATTGTGGACGACCAGGGGCAGGTTCCGTCCCCCGCCCTGGCCTATTACGCGATGCATAGCGCTACGCCCGGCATCATGGTCACCGGCAGCCACATACCGGCCGATAGGAACGGTATAAAGTTTACAAAGCGTTCGGGGGAGGTATTAAAATCGGATGAGCCGGGCATCCTGGAGAACGTAAAAAGAGAGAGGGCGAAGGTAGATTCTTTTGCCGAAAAAGATACGATCTTTGATAAAGAGGGAGCTTTCAAGGCGGCGCTTTGGCCCGGACTTAACAAACTCTTAAGAGCCGAATGCTATTCGGGGGCCTCCGGCGGATTATACATAGACAGGTATAAGAGCGTGTTCGGCGGTGAATTTTTTCCTAAAGGGACGAGGATATTCCTGTATCAGCATTCCGCCGTGGGCAGGGACATCGTAAAGGATATTTTCGAAAGTTTGGGCGCCGAAGTCTTTGCGCCCGCTGCCGGGACAGGTGGGGAGCCGTTAAGAAGCGAGGAGTTCGTTCCGGTAGATACCGAAAGCGTTTCCGAGGGGACTTTAGAGATCTTTAAGAAGGCTCTTGCGGATAACGATATCGATATCGGGATAACGCTGGACGGCGATTCGGACAGGCCCCTTCTGGTTTACAGGGACCATGCAGAGCTCAGGCCGGCGGGGGGCGTAAAGTACATATCCGGCGATATTCTGGGACTCGTTGCCGTATTGGGCCTGCAGGATCTGGGCGTAAAGATAGACGCCGTGTGCGTCCCCGTCAGCGCGAATGACGCCGTCGCAAAGGTCTGTAAAGACAGGGGCATAGAGTTGATACAGACCAGGATAGGATCCCCTTTTGTCGTTGCCGCGATGAACGATTATATCGGAAGCCATCCGGCCCGGCCCGGCCGGAACGTGGTTTCATGGGAATCGAACGGCGGTTTTTTAACGGGTACCGATCTTAAGATCGGGGATAAGGTACTGAAGGCCCTGCCTACCAGGGACGCGGTGCTGCCGCTTGTAAGCGTAATACGTCTGGCCGCAAAGAGCGGTAAAAGCATCCCGCAGCTGTTAAAAACGCTTCCCGCAAGGTTTACGTACGCGGATAGAATTAAGGATTTTCCCGTGGAAACGGGCAAGGCCATAATCGGTTATCTGACCCCCGGAGACCCGAATGACCCGAAAGGGTTCGAGATCATTAAGAAGAGGATAGAAGGGGCGTTTTCCGGGGATGATGGTTTTGGAAAGGTCAGGGATATAAATTATACGGATGGAGTAAGGATATTTTTCGATAACGGCGAGATATCGCATTTGAGGCCTTCCGGTAACGCGCCGGAGTTCAGGAATTATGCCATTGCGGATTCGCAGGACCGGGCGCGGGAAATGGTGCGCATAGGGCTTGAGAAGGTGATACCTTCTCTGGGGGAAACGGCCAGGCTTGCAGCTTTGGAAGGTTTTTGATATAATGGACGGAATGGAAGCCATGAAGAGCAAGCGGCCCCAAAGGGCCGTCGTAAAGGGCATTATATACGCGCTTCTCCTTCTCGGAGCGGTCTCCATAGCGGTCCCGTATGTCTGGATGTTCGTCACCAGTATAAAGCCGGTCCAGGAGATACAGACGTACCCGCCTTCTTTCCTTGTAAAGCATCCGACGCTTATGCCGTATAAGGAACTGTTCAGCCTGGTCCCGATGTTCCGGTATATGCTGAATTCGATCTGGGTCGCGTCCTCCGTGACGGCCGCGAACGTATTCTTCTGTTCGCTGGCGGGCTACGCATTCGCCAAACACAGGTTTTGGGGCAGGGACAAGATATTCTTCGTCCTTTTGGGGTCGCTCATGATCCCGTGGCAGGTCAATATAATATCCGGATTTATACTTATGCGCAAATTCGGCTGGCTCAACTCATACAATTCGCTTATAATACCGGCTATGGCGGGCGTATTCGGCGTATTCCTCTGCAGGCAGTTCATAATGTCGATACCGGATGATCTGGTGGACGCGGCCAAGATCGACGGATGCAGTGAGTTTACGATCTACAGGCTCGTGATACTGCCTATGATAAAGCCCGTTCTGGCGACGCTGGCGATATTCACGTTCCTGCAGCAGTGGAACAGTTTTATATGGCCGCTCATAGTGATAAACTCAAACGAGATGCGCACGCTGCCGCTCGCCCTCTCCGTGCTTAACGGCCAGTTCGGCACGAGGTTCGCGATGGTCATGGCAGGCGCGGTGGTGGCGACGACCCCGATGCTCATCGTCTTTCTGCTGTTCCAGAGATATTTTATGAAAGGGGTAACTTTAACATGGGTAAAATAACAGGGGTAAAAATGATAAATTATAGCTTAAAATCAAAGATCAGGCAGATCACGATCTGTCTCTTGCTCGGCATGTTTGTGTTTACGAATGTTTCCTGCGCGCAGCAGGACCTTCCGGCTCCGGAAAAGTCGCAGCCGACGGCGGAAGGCCAGGCCGATCCGGCCAAACAATCCGGCGATGATCTCGTCTATCTTAAGGTGGACAGCGCGGCCGTATCCGGGTTTGACGAAAGCCCGGACTGGGCGCCGAAGCCGGATGCCATGTCTCCTTTTGACGGGGATATGGATACCAGATGGGCCTCCGCGTACGGCGATGGCGAATGGATATATATGGATTTTGGCAGGCCGAAGACCATATCGAAGGTTGTGATCAAATGGGAGCAGGCGTACGCGCCGAGTTTTGAGATACTGTCGTCCG
>CAZYZC010000168.1:0-3332 GCA_964650985.1 uncultured Planctomycetia bacterium
TAAAGATCCGTTCCGACAGGATGATAACCCCCGACCCCAAAGACAATATCGCTTATAAGGCGGCCCTGCTCGTAAAAAAAGAATTTGGCATAATTTCGGGCCTCAGCATATACATAAGGAAGAAGATACCTATGGGCGGCGGCCTGGGAGGCGGGAGTTCCGATGCCGCAAGCGTCATTATGGGCATGGACAGGTTATTCGGTCTGCACATTGATAAGAAGCGTATGCTCGGTCTTGCCGCAAGATTGGGAGCCGACGTGCCGTTTTTTGTGTCGGGATTAGCCTTTGCTGTGGGTAAAGGGGCCGGGGAGAGGCTAAAACCGCTTAATATCGATAAAAAACTATGGCATCTGCTGGTATTTCCGGGTTTTCGGTGCGCCACAAAAGGGGTATACGAAGCTTTTGACAGCCTGGATTTTGCCTTGATCCCTCGACCCGGCTCGGGATCAAGTATTAAGCCTTTGTCGAAACACTTGACAGGCCCAAAGGGCGATGTTAAAATGTATCCCTCATTCTCGGGTTCCACCGGTTTCGGGGAAATAGAGGCGATGCTCTACAACGACTTGCAATGCGCGGCCATTTCCAAAAAAAAAGCTTTGGGAAGCATGATCAAGCGCTTGACCGCTTTTTTAGGAAAGAAGATGATTCTTTCCGGCAGCGGATCGAGCGTATTTTGTCTCTATCGGACCGGAAAGGAGGCCGCAAAAGCCAAGGCCAGGATATACCGGAGCATACCGGCTGGAGCGCGGAAGCGCTGGGATATAGTAGTAGCGCAAACCGGATAATTTCAAGGAGCGGAGCATGGAGATCACCGACGTAAAGGTATTTCTCAAAGAGGGTCAGGACAAGAAACTTAAGGCTTACGCGACCGTGACTTTCGACGACTGTTTTGTCGTCAGGAACGTCAAGGTGATAGAGGGCAATAAGGGCATGTTCGTGGCTATGCCGTCGAGGAAGATGAAGGACCCGTGTCCGAAGTGCCATTTCAGGAATACGGTAAGATCGAAGTTCTGTAATCAGTGCGGTTCTTCGCTTCCGCAGGTCGAGCCCCGGCCGGCGGCGCCGTCTGAAGATATGACGCGTCAATCAGAGCACAAAGATATAGCCCATCCCATCACCGCCGAGTGCAGGGATTATATACAGAAGAAGGTGCTCGAAGCGTACGATATAGAGAAAAAGGCAGGGCCCGCTTCTTCCGCTCCAAAGCCGGTAGCCGCGGAACCGAAGCCGGCATCCGAAGTCTCTTCGTACCGGAAGATCGAAGAAGAGAGCGATATAGAACTTTAGTAAGTCTATTGCCCGGTGGTGTAATGGTAGCACACCAGCCTTTGGAGCTGAGGGTCATGGTTCGAATCCATGCTGGGCAACCAGAATTTCGTTATACGAAATTCTGGGGTCCTGGGCAAGCTTAAAAAATTTCAACGAATTTTTTAAGCGAGCATGCCCAGGGCAACCATACAAAATAAAAACATATGATATTTTACGAAGAGATATTCAGGGAGTTTCAGAATAAGAAAGTAAAATATGTCGTTGTGGGCGGAATAGCGCTCAACCTTCTGGGCGGGAACCGCTCCTCTTTCGATATGGATATACTTGTTGAAATGAGCGATGAAAATCTCGGAAAGGTAGTCTCTATATTAAAAAGAAAAGGTTATAGGATAAAGCAGCCGATAGATCCGATGGATATAGCCGTTAAGGGCATAAGGACCGGTTGGATCCGCGGGAAAAACATGAAAGCCTTTAATTTTTATAAAGAAAAAGACATGAAAGAGGTGGATATAATAATCGATTCGCCTGTGCGGTTTGAAGATGCCAAAAAAGATTATGTACGGGTTAAGATCGGCTCATTGACCGTTCCTGTAATATCGATCAAGAGGCTAATAAAGATGAAGAAAGCGTCAGGACGTTCCGTAGACCGGCTTGACATAGAGACGCTTAATGCGATTCAAAAGCTTAAAAGGAGAACAGGGTGAATTTCGGTTGGGAAAGCGGACAGGAGAAGCTTTTGCGGTATATGAAGATCCCCGCCAAGCAGAAGATGGAATGGCTTCAAAAGATCCACGAATTTACTTTGGCGGCGGCATCTCCGGCGAGGAAAAGAATGTTTTGGAAGCTGCGCGGCATCAAATAGAATATAGCCATATGCAAAACATCACCGCGATAGTGCTGGCAGCCGGACGGGGGACGAGGATGAAGTCGGATACCCCTAAGGTCCTGCACAAAGTTTTGGGTAAGCCGGTCATCTCGTACATACTCGAAGCGTTAAAGAGGGCCGGGGTAAAAGATATAATAGTGGTGGCCGGTTACGGGAGCGAACTTTTGAAAGGCTCCGTAGGTACGGCAAGGGTGGCGATACAGAAGAAGCTCCTGGGCTCCGGAGACGCGGTCGCGGCGGCAAAAAGATATCTGAAGTCCGCCGCCGGGGATGTCATAGTAACGTGCGGCGACGCGCCCCTGATAAGGCCGGACACGTTCCGGCGCCTGATCGCGAAGCACAGGTCCTCGGGATCCAGCGTGACTGTGTTAACGGCGAAGGTCAAGGATCCGTCCGAATACGGCAGGATAGTCAGGGACTCCAGCGGCAAGGTATTGAATATAACCGAACACAAGGATTCCTCCGAAAGAGAGAGGGCCATAGACGAGATAAACGCCGGCACTTATTGTTTCAAAAGCGCCGACCTGTTCGCGGCGCTGGAGAAGGTAAGGCCGGATAACAATAAGGGCGAGTACTATCTTACCGATACCGTGTCGATCATACGCTCGGAGATGTTGAAGCCGGTCGGATCGGTCCTTGCCGAAGATGAATCGGAGATCATAGGGATAAATACGCGTATGGACCTGGCGGAGGCTTCCATGAAGCTTAAGGATACGGTGCTTAAGGATCTGATGGCCGGCGGTGTGACGATCGAGGACCCCGCTACGACCACCATATACCCGGGGGTGAAGATAGGCCGGGATACGGTGATAAAACCGAACACCATCATAGAATCGGATGTTGTAATAGGCAGGAATTGCCGGATAGGCCCGTTCGCGCGGATCCGTCCGCACACGAAGATAGCCGATGATGCCGAGATCGGAAACTTCGTCGAGCTCGTCAGGACGATGATAGGTAAAGGCACCAGGGTAAAACACCACACGTATCTCGGCGACGCGGTTCTGGGCAAAGGCGTGAATGTAGGGGCCGGGACGATAACGGCCAACTATGACGGGAAGAATAAGAACAGGACTGTGATAGAAGACGGCGCTTTTCTGGGGGTCGGCTCCATCCTGATAGCTCCTGTGAAGATAGGCAGACGCGCTACCGTAGGCGCCGGCTGTGTAGTGCCCAGAGG
>CAZYZC010000169.1:0-3279 GCA_964650985.1 uncultured Planctomycetia bacterium
ATTCTAAAAGTGAAGGTGGGCAAATCGTTATCGAATTAAGTCAAACGATTACCCAGCTTCACATATGGAAGATTTTATTCTAAAGGTGAAGCTGGGGACTGTCTACACCGCAAGTATACCACAAATTTTGAAAATTACAATATTAGGCGGGTTAAACTACCTCAGCTTAGCGCCGAGTTCTGCCCCGAGAGCTTGGAGGACTTTATTATGGGCGTCGGTAACATCTTTATCTTCGAGGGTCCTGGCGGGATCCTGGTACTCGAGGCGATATGTAAGGCTTATCTTGCCTTCGGGTATCTGCTTTCCGGAATACCTATCGACAAGGCTGACGCTCCTTAAAATCCCTCCGGCTGAATTTTTTATAACGGCCGTTATCTTCCGGTTAGGGGTATCCTTATCGACGACTATCGATATGTCCCTGGAAACCGATGGATACCTGGGCAGCGCTTCAAGTCTTTTTTTGGTCTTTACGTGCGGGTATACTTTATCGAGATATATCTCGCAGATGTAGACGGAAGACTTTATATCAAAATCGCTCAGGACCTTCGCGTCGACTTCGCCTATGATACCTATGATTTCGGTTCCCAATTCGATTGAAGCGCAGGATGCGCCTGAAAACCTGCAGTCGCGGGCACTTGCGAATGATACATCTTTTATGCCGAGCGAATCAAACAGCGCCTCCACCGCGCCTTTCAGATCGAAGAACGAGTAGGCCCTCGCCCCGCCGGCCCAACTGGACATCTCGCCCGTAATACAGGCGCCCAGGTACTGGCTTTCGGTAAATCCGCTTCCGCTCTTACCGTATACATGGCCTATCTCGAAAAATTTCAGGTCCTTCGATCTTCTGTTTATGTTCCACAGTACGGCCCCGAGCATCCCGGGAACGAGGCTCGGCCTCATGGCCTCCTGCTCTATCGAAAGGGGGTTGGCTACGCAGACCGCGTCTCCGGAGGCCAAAGCCGCTTTCTCGACCATCTTTTTGCTCAATAAGCTGTACGTTATTATCTCGTCGAATCCCAGCCCCATAAACGTATCGCACGCCTTGCCGAGCGCCGCGACATCGGGAGATACGCGTTCCGGCTGCCCTACTATAGGCGGAATAGTGCTCGGAATTTTATTGTATCCGTAGACCCTGGCCACTTCTTCTATCAGATCCACTTCATCCTTCAGATCGTAGCGGAAGTGCGGGGTTTCAAATGATAATTTTTCTTTGGCCGATGCCTTGAGCTTTAAACCAAGGTCCGACAGTATCTTCTTCGCCGTCGCCTGAGGTATGCTGTGCCCCAGAACGGATCCGAGCTTTGCGATATCAAGCGTCACGGGCTTCTTTTTGGAGAGCTTTGCGTCTATATCGATGAATTCTTCGGCCTGACCGCCGGCTATCTTACATATTAATCCCGCCGCCCTGTCGGAAGAATATTTTATATTGGATATGTCGACCCGCCTCTCGAATCTGTAGCTTGAATCCGAAGATAAGGTGAGCTTCTTCGCGGTCCTGCGTATCGATATGGGGTCGAAGTACGCCGCTTCGAGGAGTATGTTCTTAGTAGAATGGTTAACCTCGGTGCTAAGTCCGCCCATTACGCCCGCTATAGCGACGGGTTTTGAGCTGTCGGCTATTACCAGCATCGAATCTTCGAGCGCGCGCTCTATGCCGTCTATCGCCGCTATCTTTTCGCCCTTCCTTGCCCTTCTTACCAGGATCTCCCCGCCGGAAAGCTTGTCGAGATCGAAGGCGTGCATAGGTTCCCCGGTCTCGAACAGGCAGAAGTTAGTTATATCGACGATATTATTGACCGGCCGCAGGCCCATAGCCTCGAGCCGGGCCTTCAGCCATGCGGGAGACTCGCCGACTTTGACGTTCCTTATTATGCGCGCGGTATATTTCGGGCAGAGGGCCTTGTCTTCCACCTTAACCGAGATCGCGGACCGTTCCTTGTTTTTATTTTTTGCTGACGGCGAACGACCGGCGGCCAGCGGCGGGACTTTCAATCTTCGCCCGGTTATCGCCGCCACTTCGCGCGCCACTCCTATATATGAGAGCCAGTCGGGCCTGTTGGCCGTGACCTCGACCTCAAGGACCTTGTCGCCTCCGATCTCCTCTATGGACTCCGTCGGAAGCCCCGCAGACATGAGCGTGTCACTCAGGTCCTTGGCGGACTCTTTGATATCGACATACTCTTTCAGCCAGTTATAACTTATACGCATATCAGAACTGCCTCAGGAACCTTTCGTCGTTCTCGTAAAACATCCTTATATCGTTTATTCCGTGCTTCAGCATCGCTATCCTCTCGACTCCCATGCCGAACGCGAAGCCGGTGACTTTTTTCGGGTCGTAACCGACTTTTTCGAATACCTTCGGGTTGACCATGCCCGCGCCGAGTATCTCAAGCCACCCCTTACCGCCGCATACGCCGCATCTCTTGATCTGGGCATTTCTCTGAAATGCCCGATCATCCCGCGCCTCTGGCGCGGGATCGCTTGCGCCACTACAAATTATACACGATATGTCGACCTCGGCGCTCGGTTCGGTAAACGGAAAGAAGCTGGGCCTGAGCCTCATCTTCGTGGATGAGCCGAACATCTCTTTCGCGAACGTTTCCAGACATCCTTTTAAGTCCGAAAAATGTATCTCTTTACCCACGCACAGCCCTTCAACCTGATGGAACATAAATGAATGGGAGGCGTCGGTGGCGTCGGGCCTGTATACCTTACCCGGAACTATTATCGAAAAAGGAGGCTTATTCTTTTCCATGAAACGCGCCTGGACCGGCGAGGTGTGGCTGCGCAGGAGGTTTTTACCGCCGAGAGATTCGAGGTAGAAAGTGTCGAACGCGTCGCGTGAAGGATGCTCCAGCGGAATATTCAGGGTTTCGAAATTATAATGTTCTGTCTCGATCTCGGGCCCATCGACCACCCTGAAACCCAGGCCGATGAATATCTCCGATATCCTGTTTATCGTCTGCGTTATAGGATGCAGCTTACCGAGCCGGGCAGGTATGCCGGGGAGGGTTACATCTATTCTGTTCTTGGCCGCGGAAGTTCCGGCCGATGACGCGGCCAGAGAGCCTTCCAGCGCATTCGTGACGGAAATCTTGAGCTCATTCAGCAGTCCGCCGACTTCAGCCTTGTCTTCCGGCGCTACGGACGATATCCCTTTGAAGATCTCCGATATTTCGCCCTTGCGCCCCAGGTACTTTATGCGGAGAGATTCGAGAATCTCCCGCTGTCCCGCGGCGGCTGTTATCTCCGCGCCGGCCTTCTCCTTTAACGCTCTTA
>CAZYZC010000170.1:0-1519 GCA_964650985.1 uncultured Planctomycetia bacterium
GATAAATTCGATAACCGCCGAAGGTTCGAGGATCGACAGCATATTGCCTCTCGCGCTAAAGGCGAACGCCAAGCTGATAGCCCTTACGATGGACGATAAGGGCATGCCCGATACCGCGGAAGACAGGTTGAAAATAGCCGGCGCGATACTCGATAGGGTAAAGAAGGACGGCTTCGATCCGAAGAACTTATACTTCGACCCGCTCATAAGACCCATATCGACCGAGCCCGCGCAGGCAAAGGAGTTCCTTAAGGCCATACCCATGATAAAGGGCCTCGGAGCGAACACCATATGCGGGCTTTCCAATGTCTCGTTCGGGCTGCCCGACCGCAAACTCGTCAACGCCACATTCCTGGCGATGGCAGTGTATGCCGGACTGGATGCGGCCATACTCGATCCCGCCGAAAAATTGATGAATTCTAACTTGAAGGCTTCGCTGGCCATAACCGGCCAGGACGACTATTGCTCGGATTATATAAAGGCTTTCAGGGACGGAAATCTGACATAAGCGAGATCAAATTTCTATGGCAAAAAAAATATTCGTAGCCGCAACCCAGCAGAACGACGGTAAGACCACCGTTTCGCTCGGGCTTATAGCGGCGCTCAAGAAACATTTTGACCGTATCGGTTTTATAAAACCGATAGGCCAGCGCTATCTTATGGAGCAGGGCTATAAGGTAGACGAGGATTCGATATTGATAGAGAAGCTCTTCGGCATAAAATGCAATATTAAGGACATGTCGCCGATAGCCATTGAAAAAGGTTTTACCGAGCGCTTTATAGATAAGGGCCAGGATGAGGACTACGAGAAGCTCATAAAGGATTCGTACGAAAAGGTGGCCAAAGATAACGACCTCGTGATCATAGAGGGCACCGGCCACGCGGGGGTGGGGAGCGTCTTCAATCTCTCAAACGCCACAGTCGCCAGGCTTTTGGACGCGAATGTCATGATGATATCCTCCGGCGGCGTCGGTAAGCCGATAGACGAGGTCATGCTCAACAAGGCGCTTCTTGATAAAGAAGGCGTCAGCCTCGCGGGGGTCGTCGTCAATAAAGTCCTCCCTGAAAAATACGACCGCATATCCGGATTCGTAAAGAAGGGCTTAGAGCAGAAGGGCTTAAGCGTATTCGGGATGCTGCCGTACCAGAAGATCCTCGACATACCTACGATGCGCGAGATAATGGAGGAGCTTAAGATAGCCGCGCTCCATAAAACAGAGAACCTCGACAGGCCGGCGGAGCACGTCCTTATAGGGGCGATGAACGTCAAGGACGCGTTATCGTTCATATTGAACAATTCACTCATGATAATACCCGGAGACCGCGACGATATGATAGAGGCCATATGCCGAGTGAACGCCGGTAAGATGAAGAAGGGCTGCAGGATATCCGGCATAATACTCTCCGGAGGGCTTGAGCCTAAGAAGAGAAGCCTTCATGAGCTGAAGAAGTCGCTTATACCCGTCCTCATAACGAAGGAAGACACTTACGCGATAGCTTCGCGTGTGCATTCGATGGT
>CAZYZC010000170.1:1619-3232 GCA_964650985.1 uncultured Planctomycetia bacterium
GTGGATTCATCTGTTGCCGCGGCGCTTCTTAAGAAGAAGGGCTATGAGGTCATAGGCGTTACGTTCAAGACCTGGCCTAAGGAGGAGTGCGGTTCGAGTTTCGGCAGGGCCTGCTGCAATCTCGAGGCCGTGACGCGCTCGCGCGCGGTATGCGAGGATCTCGGGATCCCGTACTATGTCTTCGATCTGAGTCTGGAGTTCAAGCGCGACGTCATAGATTATTTTTGCTCTCAGTATTTGAAGGGCCTCACGCCGAATCCTTGCGTGATATGCAATGAAAAGATAAAGTTCGGCCATCTTCTTAAGAAAGCGAAGGCCTTCGGCGCCGAGGCCGTGGCAACAGGCCACTATGCCAGAGTCGCGAAGCCCACCAGGGGCGGAAGATGGCTCTTGAAAGAGGGTAAGGACAAGAAGAAGGACCAGTCGTATTTTCTCTTCAGCCTTTCACAGGAGCAGCTTAAGCGCTCGATCTTTCCCGTAGGGGGTATAACGAAAGAGCATACGCGTAAAATAGCCAGATCCCTTAAGCTCAGAACCCATGATACCGTCTCGAGCCAGGACGTCTGCTTCATACAGGACATGGAATACGCCGAATACATAAGGAATAAGACCGGCGTCGAGATAGGCGAAGGCGACATAGTCAACAATGCCGGAAAGGTCCTTGGCAGGCATAAGGGTTTTCCGTACTACACGATAGGCCAAAGGCGCGGGCTCGGGGTCGCTTCAACAGAACCTCTGTATGTCACGGCTATCGACCCGGCGAAGAACAGGGTGGTAATAGGAACGAAGAAGGACGTATTGAAGCGGAGTCTGTCGGCCGTGGGTTTAAACTGGATATCTGTCAAAGGCATCGACAAGCCCGTAAGGATGTACGCGAAGATACGATACGGCGCCAAAAAGGCGAAGGCTCTCGTGACCGGAACAGGCGAAAATTCAGTCCGTGTCGATTTTGATGAGCCTCAAGAAGCGCCTACTCCGGGACAGGCGGTTGTATTCTATAGCCGCGATACCGTGGTGGGCGGGGGATGGATAGCTTGAATAAGATATCGAAGCTTAAGAATATATTGAATGGACTCAGGAGCGTCGTCGTGGCGTACTCTGGCGGGCTCGACAGCACGTTCCTGTTGAAATTTGCCGTCGATACCCTGGGGAAAGAAAATGTGGTGGCGGTGACGGCGCGCTCGGAGACTTACCCGCTATCCGAGTATAAAGAAGCGCGGCTTCATGCGGGAAAGATCGGCGCGCGGATGGTTACTATATGCACCGATGAGTTGAAGGACGAGCGTTTCAGATCTAATCCGGTCAACCGGTGCTACTATTGTAAGTCGGAGTTATTCCGGAAACTGGCTATTATCGCTAAAAAGCATAAAAAAGCGGCCGTCCTGGATGGAACGAACCACGACGACCTGAAGGATATCCGCCACGGACGAAAAGCCGCCGCCGAATACGGCGTAAAGAGCCCTCTTTTAGAGGCCGGCCTTACCAAGGACGATATAAGGAGATATTCAAGGTCTCTCGGGCTGTCCACACATGATAAGCCGTCATTCGCGTGCTTAGCCTCGCGAATACCTTTCGGCACGGCGATATCAGCTGGTGATCTGGCCAGGGTAGAT
>CAZYZC010000171.1:0-3180 GCA_964650985.1 uncultured Planctomycetia bacterium
CCTGCTTTGCATAATCATCATTTGTTTCAAAATTTACAATAAGTTCCTTGTTTATGCCTGCCACCTTTCGCTGATCTAATATATATTCCAATAAATCTTTAACCAGATTACTGCCGTCCGTGTTTTCGCTGAAAGCAGGATACGCGACTCCGGGTTTTCCTGCATGAATCCAGCCATCGGCTGTTTTTACAGGAACGGAGATATGTACTTCTCCCAAAAGGCTTATGGTGCCGTCATTAATTATCTTCTTGAGGTACTCCATAGGAGTGGTATCGCCGTTAGCCGTAGAAGTGCTCGCTACGTGGCCAAGGTCGATAAGCAGCCCGCATCCCGTCTCTCGAGCCACGCTCAACATAAACTCGGGCTCATACACATATTTAAGCCCTTCGAAGTAATCGCAGTTTTCAAGAAGTATCTTCTTATCCGCAAATCCGTTTTCTGCCAATTTCCTCTTCAGTAACTCTATATTTTCTACTATCCTTCTGCGGACCTCATCCATAGACAAGGAAGGCGACGGATTTTTCTTACCCTCTCCGTATGTTTCCATGGAGAACCCGAGATGCAGCGATATCGGTCCTGTAGGTCCAAGCTTACGCAGCGTATCGTATATGATAGGGTCTTCTATCATTGCGCTAGCCCTTGGATCAGACAGGTTAAGCATAACCCTTGGCGAATTGTTTTCCGGCCTCACATACATAAGATGGACTGTGCTGCGCGACCCTGCCAGTCCGCTATCCTCGAGCTCAGCGATAAGGCCGGGGTATATATGCGGAATTTCAACATTCAAAGGATGCGGAACTTCACCTATGGCTCGCGTTTTATTCGTAGCGACCGTAAACGAAGGAATAATATTAAATCTTTCGAAGACAGGGTCTAAATACTCGGCATCAACAGCCGGCGGGGCCTGGGGTCCGGTCAATGTCTTTTTGCCTGCCAGGGCAACGCCCGCGCCCAACGCTACAGCAGCCAGCGGTATAGCCGCATCGATAGGTGCGGCGGGAGCCACTGGTTTCTTCTCCGCTTCAATATTTTTTGCGTCTTTGAGCGCACCTTCTATCATCTTATCAATATTACTCAGGCGCGCAGCGCGGTCATTAGGGTGCATCTTCGGATTCTTTTCAACATCCCAAAGTAACTTTTCAATCAATCTTATCTTCGGAGATAGTTTTGAAAGGTCATCTTTCAGGTTGGGCTGTCCGACTTGCGAAAGCGCATTCTTTAACCCCGCTTCGAACTCGTTCAGTTTCGCTATATTTGCTTTACGCTCCTGATCCGCGGACATCGCTGCGCCCTGCGAAATCGTAATCTTTTCGCCGCTAAAGGTAATTGTCAGATTGGCTGAACCCAACTTTTCCTGCAGGAATTTCTGCAGCTCTTTTATCGCCTTGTCCCCGTCAATCCTGCTTATATCACCGCTTGCCTCTTTCAAATCCAATATCTTCACAAAAGCCTCATACTCTGCCTTTATAAGCTGTACAGCGGTCGCGGCATCCGCGCCCTTCAGCTCTTTCGGCAGCTGCATGAAATAACAGAGGTCCTCTGTAGCACCTTTTATAATACCATCATATCGTACAAAGATGCCGCGCTCGGTAACAGAGCAGAAGATACTCTTATAATCGTCATGTTGCTTGAAGGCATTTACCAGCAGATCCACCAATAGGGCGGGATCCTTCCGTAGAGCTTCCATGTCAACCAGTTTACGTAATTCTTCGATTGGTTTCACCGCAACGCCTATATGGTCGACCGTATCATTTTTATACGCTTTTATAACAGACACCACGAGTTCACGCTCCGCTGGCATCTCTTTATATTTATAGACATAATCTCTGGAGTAGCCGAGCACGATAATGGCGATGATCACTATATTCAAAAATCCTGTCTTTATCCAGAATCTTGCCAATTCCCATGCGGCAAACAATTTTAGCTTCACGGGCTTATTCTCATCCATCTCGCCGCCGGGCTTGGTGCTGTCCCCGTAGCCATATCTGTGCGTCCATCGCAGTCCGAAAACTACTGCCTCGCCTATATCTTCCCCTTCGGCACCGTGTGCCGTCTTCGACCAGTAGTGTGCGCGCCCTTTTACCATTTCCTTAAATCCTATCCAGGCGCCGACAATCAGACTTTGCATGTAGACTATATTAAAGAACGCTGCTGCCGTTAATTCGATCTTCCGCGCAACATCCGGCTTTTTTCCGCCCACCACCTTCAATATGACCGAAGTGATTGCCCATGCCGCAAATGTTACCGCTATCGCAATCCAGATAGATCCGGTTGAGTGAGAGAAGAACCTGAATGCGGCAAGAGCCAGGGCCGAAACCATTAAGAGGTATATATAGGTCTGCTTGTCAAGAACACCCGCACGGAGATCCCTTGCCTTATTTTCCAACTCTTCGGCGCGTCCTTTTACTGCTTCAACGCCTATTTGGCCTGCAACCACTCTCTTTAATACATTCTTTAAGAGTGGCTCCGGAAGGACTGACGCTTCAATCTGCCGGGTATTCGGGCTGATCTTGTATGAACTGAGAAGCCTGCCGATGTCTTTGGGCTCTTTCCTAAGAAAGTCCATCATGTCGCGCAGCCTGTTCTCGTCAATCTTAGCCTGCTCTACTCTCTTTTTCTTCTGATCTTTTTCTGCAGACGCCGCCGCATCCTTTATCGCCATAAGCGCGGATATATTCTCTATGGCTATCTCAAGAGCGACTCGTGTATTATATGCATCCTTTTCGAGGTCTGAAGCGCCTTTTTCCAGCATAACGCTCGTCCTGGAACCCTCCCTGCGTTTGTCGGATTCGTTCGGAAGCCATATTGCCAGAATTGTAGTAGCCGTCTGCACCACGACAGAATAAGCATACAGTATGGGACCTGCAAGCTCCGGCTTCCATCTGGTGTGCCACACCCGTTGCGCCGCTTCCTGGATGTTCCCTGTAAGTCCATCAGACGGTAATCCGAATGTCGGCGCAAAGAAGAGGTAGACAATATATGCCAATATAGCCGCGCCTGCCACGATCCAGCCAGTTGCTCTTAACGCCAATATCTTGTCATACTTCCATCTCGCGGCGGTTTTTATCACTCCCTTTTTGATCCATGAGATCGATATCATACCCAGCACAAAAGTAAAGAGGGTTAGGAATATCTGCGGAGCATAGGCCAGCCACCCAAACATCCATGGCAGCCACATTC
>CAZYZC010000172.1:0-3158 GCA_964650985.1 uncultured Planctomycetia bacterium
AGCACGTCGTGCCAGACGCCCTTATTGACCACGACCGGCCGGTCCAGGAAGAACAGTTCGGCCGCATCCGGCGACCGGCGTCCGGCAAGGGCTATCACGGCCCTCCCCTTTACCGGCTCGAAGGTCTCCGGAGAATCGGTATGGCGCTCCAGCCTTCCGATCGATCTGTCGCGCAGTATCAGATAACCTATGCGCCAGCCCTTCGACGGCTCTTTTAAAATTACCCCGAAGCTGTTACCGCGGCCGTCGTCCTTTACGGAAGAGCCGTCTATTATACGGCCGTACGGCTTCATGCCTTTTTTCGTGAGCTTCTTCACCCTCATTCGGGTTCCACCTTAAGAAAATACCCTTTAAGATATTCCGTCTCCGGTATCTCCCTGACTATCGGGTGGTCCTCGGCCTGGTGGCACCTCTTCAATATCATATATTTTTTCTTCGCTTCGCCGGCCGCCTTCTTTATGATCCCGGCGAAGACGGCGTTCGGCATATTGTGCGAACACGAGAACGTCGCCAGGACGCCTCCGTCGGACAGGACCTTCATCGCCTTTAAATTCAGCTCCTTATAGCCCCTGGAAGCGCTCTCAAGCGACGCGCGCGTCTTTAAGAACGAAGGAGGGTCGAGTATTATGACGTCAAACTTCTCGCCGGAAACGGCTATATTCTCCAGCGTCTTGAAACCGTCGCCCTTCACAAATTCCGTCTTCCCGGAAACGCCGTTAAGTTCGGCGTTCTTCCTGGCAAGCTCGAGCCACTGCTCTTTTATATCTACCCCGCGGACATAATCCGCGCCGTAAAGAGCCGCAAATACCGAGAATGCGCCGGTGTAACAGAAAAGGTCCAGGACGCGCTTGCCCTTCGATATGTTCTCCAGGCCCGAGCGGGCTTTCCGCTGGTCGAGATAGAACCCGGTCTTGTGCCCGTTGATAATATCGACGATGAATTTGGCGCCGTCCTCATGCATCTCCACCAGGCTTTCACCTGCGTCGCCCCACCACCTCGAGACATCCTTAAGATCCTCTATAGCCCGGAACGGCGAGACGCTCTTCTCGTATATATATTTCGGTTTTATGACTTCCTTTATCGCTTCGACGGCGAGGGGTTTTAACTTATCCATGCCGAGAGTAAGGGCCTGAAAGACCGCCGTATCCCCGTAAAGATCGACTATGAGCCCGGGAAGCGAATCGGCCTCGCTGAAGACGGCGCGGACGGCGCTGGTCTTTTCAAGCAGGCCTTTACGTTTCGAGAAAGCATCCCTTATCTTTTCCAGGAAAAACTCTGCGTCGATGAGCCGGTCTTTGAAACTCAGTATCCTGACGGCTATATCGGACTTGTAGTTATAGTAGCCCACCCCCAGCAGGATATTGTCCGGGTCGACGACTTTGACTATGTCTCCGGGCTTTATCTTGGGGTCCGTATCGAGAAGCCGCCCCTTGTATATCCACGGGTGGCGAGGATCGTGCCGTCCGGATTTCCCGCTTCGGAGTTTAACGGTCTTATATCCCTTACGTATCCTCTCCTTCGGCAATCCTATATCGGCCACCACCACGATGCCCGTATACTCCTTCGCGCCGGGAGTCCTGAAGCCCGACTTCGGATATCCGAGCGCCACCGTAAGATACGCCTTTATCGCGTCCGGAGAAGGCGAGCCTTTGTCGGCATCCAGACCACTCGGTATATCTATAGCCAATACGGCGGATCCCAAAGCGTTTATTCTCGCTATAAGGTCGGAGTAAAAATCGTCTAAAGGCCCGCGGAAACCCGTACCGAAGAGCGCGTCTACGACGAGTGAGGGCTTAATTAGAGTTTTAAAGAGAAGATCGGCATGAGCCTTGTCCGGTACGGTGTCGACCTTTATGCCGAGTGAGAAAAGTTTTTCGAGATTGTCGCTGGACTCCTGCGTCATCGAGTGAGGGCGGCCCATGACATAGACAGAGACATCGTAGCCCTTCTTCTTCAGATAACGCGCGGCGACAAATCCATCACCGCCGTTATTGCCGTATCCGCAGAAGACCGCGATGCTTCCCGTCTTTACGAGCTTCCCGACCTCGACGGCCGCTACGCGGCCGGCGTTCTCCATGAGCTCGCGCGCCGGCACACCGCTCCCTATGGCAGAGGCGTCTATTTCTCTCATTTCAGAAGCAGTTACGTATCGCATATTTTCGTGGGTCGTGGATCGCGTATCGTGAATCGTGACATTATAACCAGCCGCAGAAGGCAAGGGCCGCTATCGTCTTTGCGTCCACTATCTTTCCGGATCTGAAGAGGCGCCGGACGTCACCCCGTGTAAGCACTTTAAGTTTTATGATCTCATCTTTTTCCGCATGCCTGTGGCGGGATTTGAGCCCTTCGGCCTTGTATATGATTATCTTCTCCGTAGAATATCCGGGCACCGGATATATTAAACCCAGCCGCTTCATCCTTCCGGCCGAGTAGCCGGTCTCTTCCACTATCTCGCGCTTCGCGCATTCCAGAGGACTTTCGCCCTTATCGATCGTCCCGGCCGGGAGCTCGTATATGTATCTCCCTACTACCGGCCTGAGCTGGCTGAGCATTATCAATTTTTTTTTGGAAAGGAACGGAATGACGAGCGCTGCGCCGGGATGCTGTATTATCTCGTATGTCGCCAGATACCCGTTAGGAAGGCGGACCTTCTTTACAAACACCTTTAAAAGCTTTCCCTTGAATACATTTCGCATGGGCCTATTATACACAAGATAAAGGTTATTGACTACATAACTCTTTCGTGTTATTTTATCCTTCGGCACTCAATTGGACATAGGATGGGATATTCGGTAAATACAGGCCCCTTGTTTAGCATCGCCGAGATAGCTCAGCGGTAGAGCGCTGCCCTGAAAAGGCAGGCGTGGCAAGTTCGACTCTTGCTCTCGGCACCATTTGCCTCCGCCATCACCAGTTAAATGGCGGAAGGCTTCGGCGAAAAAGTCCTCTCCGGCATAACCGAAAGAGGACTTTCTTGTATCTTACGGGCTAAAGGTACTCGACGCCCTTTAGCCTTTCAACATAGTTCTGGGCACTGACTGCGGCGGTCGCCCCGTCCCCGGTAGCCGTCACCACCTGCCTTAGACTCTTTTTTCTGACATCCCCGCAGGCGAATATTCCCTCGCAGGACGTCCTCATATCGTCGTCGGTTAAGACAT
>CAZYZC010000173.1:0-3148 GCA_964650985.1 uncultured Planctomycetia bacterium
TAAGGATTACTACTTAAAGAAAGAGACACCTACTTAAGGGGTAGGATGTAGGGTAATCCTTAGCGGACATACAGATATACCACGAGTTTATACTTATCGATAATAAACCCCATATCTTGCGCGGAGGACCGCAAAGGCACCCCCGCGGCAGGACCCGGAAAATTTGGTTAGAGTGCGCCCCTTTCTTTCGTTGACACCCCAAGGGCGATAATATAAAATGAGAGCTGCCAACTAATGAGGTAATGATATGATACCAAGATACTCACTGCCGCGAATGGCGGCCGTATGGACCGACGAATTCAGGTTCAAAAAGATGCTGGAAGTTGAGGTATTCGCCTGCGAAGCCCTGGCGAAGCTCGGCAAGATACCGAAAAGTTCGCTCTTCCAGATACAGAAGCGCGCCCGTTTCGACGTGGAGCGGATAAAGCAGATCGAGGCCGAGACGAACCACGACGTCATAGCCTTTATAAAGAACGTCTCCGAATACGTCGGTGACGACGCCAAATACATACACATGGGGCTCACCTCCTCCGATGTCCTCGATACGGCGCTCTCCGCCCAGATGCAGAAGGCGTGCGACATGCTGATAGAGGATGTGAAGAAGCTCCTTTCCATACTCCGCAGGAAGGCGAGGCGGTATAAGAAGACGGTGATGATAGGCCGCACCCATTCGGTGCATGCCGAGCCGATGACATTCGGCCTGAAGATGGCGCTCTACTACGAGGAGACGAAGCGGAATCTCGACAGGTTAAAACGCGCCCGGGAGATAATATCGGTAGGCAAGATATCCGGCGCCGTCGGCACCTACGCCAATATAGACCCGTTCGTCGAAGAGTACACGTGCAGGAAGATGGGATTAAAGCCGGCGCGCATATCGACTCAGATCCTGCAGCGCGACCGCCACGCCGAGTTTTTAAACGCGATAGCCGTCACTGGCACGTGTCTGGAGAAGTACGCGACCGAATTCCGGAATCTTCAGCATACCGAGATAGGAGAGGTGGAGGAATACTTCTCTTCGACCCAGAAGGGGTCGAGCGCCATGCCGCACAAGAAGAACCCTATACTCTGCGAGCGCATAGCGGGGCTTGCCAGGATACTCCGCGCCAACGCGATGGTTTCCATGGAGAACATAGTATTGTGGCACGAGCGTGATATATCGCACTCATCGGCCGAGCGCGTGATACTGCCTGATTCGACGATACTCTTAGATTATATGCTCGTAAAGTTCATGGATATCGTCGGGCACCTTCTGGTGCACGAAGACAGGATGCTGGAAAATATCAATAAGTCCGGCGGAGTGGTATTCTCCGGCCGCCTTCTTTTGGAGCTGGTGAACAGGGGCCTTACAAGGAACGAGGCATACGATAAGGTCCAGAAGGTCGCGTTTTCAGCGAAGAGGGACAATCTGACATTCAAAGAGGCGCTCGTCCGGGACGACGGGATACGTTCGGTATTGAACGAGGACGAGATCGAGGATATATTCGACTTCAAATATCATACAAAGAGCGTAGATAGAATATTCAGGAAAGTGGGAATTTAGAGGATATGGCTAACATGACAAATGAGCCGCTAGCTAAAACCGGTTTTACGGATATAGAACTGTTTAAAATAGGAAAGGTCAGAGATGTCTATGACCTCAAGGATAAGCTTTTGGTGGTTTCGACAGACAGGATATCCTGTTTCGATGTGGTATTGCCGACATGCATACCGCAAAAGGGAGAGGTCCTGACCCAATTATCCTTGTTCTGGTTTAACCTCACTAAGGATATCGTGGACAATCATTTTATTTCAGCCGAGGTTTCGCAATATCCTAAAGAGCTGCATAAGTATAGCGACGTCCTGAAGGGCCGGTCAATGCTGGTGAAGAAGGCGAAGGCCCTCCCTGTAGAATGCGTCGTGCGCGGCTACCTTTCCGGGTCGGGCTGGGCGGAGTACAGAAAAAGCAGCTCCATATGCGGAATAAAGCTGCCGGAGGGCCTGCGCGAATCCGACAAACTTCCGGAGCCTATTTTTACTCCGTCTACGAAGGAAGATGTAGGGCACGACATTAACGTCTCCGAGGAGTATGTCGAAGGCCAGCTCGGGAAGGACATAACCGGCAAACTCAAGGATATCAGCATCGCTATATATAAGAAAGCAAGCCAATATGCGGAATCAAAAGGTATCATCATCGCCGACACAAAATTTGAGTTCGGCATATATGAGAAAAATATAATACTTATTGATGAGGTTTTGACCCCGGACTCGTCCCGTTTCTGGCCGAAGGATCAGTATAAGCCGGGCGGGGGGCAGCCGAGTTTTGATAAACAATTCGTTAGGGATTATCTGGAAACGCTTATCTGGGACAAGACGCCTCCCGGCCCCGAACTTCCCGGCGAGATAGTGCAAAAGACAAGCCGGAAATATCTGCAGGCTCTTACAATGATTTCAGGTAAAGGTATTAAAGTAATTAAAAGTTTTTAGTAAAAGTGCCAGGCACCTTTTTATGAAAAAAGTCACATACAAGTCCGCGGGAGTCGACATAGGCAAGGCAGAGGGCCTGGTGGCCGACTATAAGCGCTTCGCCAGGTCTACCAGGACCGGTGGCGTCGTCTCCGACGTCGGAAGTTTCGGCGGACTATTCTCGCCCGACATCAAAAATTACAAAGACCCCGTCCTCGTATCCTCCACGGACGGCGTAGGCACAAAACTTAAGATCGCGTTTCTGGCGGATAAGCACGATACGGTCGGTATAGACTTAGTCGCGATGAGCGCAAACGACATACTCTGTTCCGGCGCCAAGGGGCTATTCTTTCTCGATTACGTCTCGACCGGCAGGATACATTCCTCCGTATTACGCGACGTAGTTAAAGGCGTAGCGGCCGGCTGCCGCGAGGCCGGATACGCGCTCATCGGTGGAGAGACGGCCGAGATGCCGGGCATGTACAAGGACGGCGAATACGACCTTGCGGGTTTCGGGGTAGGTATTGTCGACAGGCGCGAGGTCATAGACGGACGCACCACCAGAGCGGGCGATATCGTGCTGGGGCTTGAATCGAGCGGCCTCCATTCAAACGGCTACTCTCTCGTGCGGAAGATCTTCAACAAGAAGAAACTTAAAGAGCACTCGAAGATATTGCTCGCCCCGACGAAACTTTATTGCAGGGGT
>CAZYZC010000174.1:0-3142 GCA_964650985.1 uncultured Planctomycetia bacterium
CCCTTTTTTATTACTAAGTCAGCTTTAATTTACACAGAATATTATACGTTACCGCTATTCTGCAGCGCTTGATTTTAAGGACCTGTTGATATACAATATGAGTGTCATGAAGGACAAATTGAACAGGAAGCTCAGGGAGGTTGCCGTGGAGGAGAAACGGAGATTTATACGCCATTCGCTTTGTTTTCCGTTGTCCTATAAGGTCGTGGGTAAGGGCTCCCGTGACAGTGGGAAAGAAGCGCTCTCGAATACCATCAACATCAGCATGGGAGGGCTTCTCTTCGCCGCGAAACGCCCCGTGGAGGCCGGTTCGACCATAATAGTAAAGATGCCCTTCGAGAATAAGGTGTTCAACATAAGGGCGAAGGTCGTGCACTGTGACAAAAGCCCGGAGACCAAGCTCAATAACATAGGCGTCCGTTTTTACAGGACGAACGACGCCTTCAAGGTAAAATTAATAGAGCAGATATACCTTATAAGCGAATACCGGGATATAAAGAGCATGCAGACCGGCAAAGAGATATCGCTGGAAGAAGCTTCCCGCGAGTGGATCAAAAGATACTCGGAGCGGTTCAAGCGCATGTATTGGTAGTGTAACAGGCTATAGCCAGTAGTAAGCACTAATTTTGTGTATACAAAATTAGTAGTCTTCAAGGCTATCTGACAGCCCGTAGACTATCCTGGTTTTCGTAGGAAACCAGGATGCCGTCAAGACTATAGTAAACAGTATTTAACTAGGAGGACTCATGGCTACATACGAAGATTTTAAGAAGATCGAGTTTCGGGTGGGGAAGATCAAGGAAGTGACCGAGCATCCTAACGCCGACAAGCTGTATGTGGTGACGGTGGACCTGGGGGACAGGACCAAGCAGGTCGTCGCCGGCATAAGAAATTTTTACAAGAAAGAGGACCTGGCAGGGAAGCTCGTCGTAGTCGTCGATAATCTCGATCCCGCAATGCTGCGCGGCGTGGAATCTAACGGCATGATCCTGGCCGCTTCCGATGACACCGGTCTTTCCATAGTCACTCTCGATAAAGAAGTAAAACTCGGAAGCGTCGTAAAATAAATAACTGCGCCTGTAGCTCAGTTGGATAGAGTATCTGGCTACGAACCAGGTGGTCGCAGGTTCGAATCCTGCCAGGCGCGCCATCCGCCTTCGCAATCAACGCTGAGATGACAGAATGCTTCGGCGGATGAGCCCGCCGAAGCACTGTGTCGCTTTCCTTGTTGAATGCGAAGGCGGGCCACTACTGACTATGCCGTACGTCTATATATTAAGAAGTAAAAAGATTGCCAGTAAATTTTACGTAGGCATAACCGATAATTTGGAAAGACGTTTAACGGAACATGCGAATCCGGATAACGATCAGTACACTAAACGTTATGCGCCATGGGAAATTGAAGCTTATTTAGTTTTTAAGGATCGCTTGTTGGCATCAAAATTTGAAGAGTATCTAAAAACCGGATCTGGCCGAGTATTTATGCGGCGACACTTGATTAAATAGCATGACTAAACTCGACACGTATTACATGCACGAAGCGCTGAAGGAGGCCGTGAAGGCCTTCGACGCCGACGAGGTGCCGGTAGGCGCGGTGATCGTCCATAAGGGCAGGATAATAGGCAAGGCGCATAACCAGATAAAACTTCTGAAGGACCCGACGGCGCACGCGGAGATGATAGCGTTAACCCAGGCCGCGGCGTATCTGGAGAACGAACGGTTGCTCGACACCACTGTTTATGTTACCATTGAACCGTGCGCTATGTGTGCCGGAGCGATGATTCTGGGGAGGGTGAAACGCTTGGTCTTCGGCGCGGCAGATTACAAAACGGGCGCGTTCGGATCGGCGCTCGACGTCAATAAGTTAAAATTGAACCACAAGATCGCTGTCACTAAAAGTGTTATGAAAGACGAAAGCGCCGCGCTGTTGAAAAAGTTTTTCAAGAAAAAGCGAAACAAATAAAACAAATGAAAAAAGCTAATTTACAACAAAGAGTCAGATTTCAGAGCGGCGGGCAGCGTAAGTTTTTAGAAAAATGCCTGTTAGAATTGAATATGAAAAGATCCGAACTTGCACACATGGCTAATATACACCCGAGAACTTTGTTTGATTGGCAAAGAGAGAAATATAACATAAATTTCTCTTCTCTGAAATCAATATGCGAAAAGTTAAATAAGGGCCAACCTAGAAATGTAGAAATATTACCGGTATATTGGAGCCTGGAGAAGGCCTGTAGGTTAGGAGGACAGAAATACGCAGAATTATATGGAAGCCCCGGAACTGCAGAGGGCAGGCGTAAGGGCGGCATAGCAAGCCAGCATAAATTCATGTCCGATCCAAACTATGCAGAAAAAATGAAATTTATATTACGGAAAAAGATAAGATATCCTGCCAGATCTCCGTTACTGGCGGAATTTGTCGGTATAATGCTCGGCGACGGCGGGTTTCGCAACGATTACCAGATCACAGTGTCATTTAACGGCAAAAAGGACCGGGCCTATGCCGCAAATATCCGGAAAATGGCCAGGAGATTATTCGGCATATCTTCCGTCTTATATATAAGGGAGGAAAAGGGAAGAGCGGACATTGTGATAACAGCGAGAAATCTGGTGGAATTCCTGCAGAAGATCGGTGTCAAAAAATGTAATAAAGTCAAAAACCAGATAGATGTCCCGAAATGGATATTTACACGAAAAGAATACGAAACCGCGTGCCTTAGGGGGCTTTTCGATACGGACGGTTGTGTTTATCAGCATAGATATTCGGTAAGCGGCAAAAAGTACAGGTATATAAAAATGTGTTTTCGCAATTACTCAATACCTATATTAATATCCCTGGAAAAGATTTTAAAGCATTTGGGGTTTTCTCCCGCACTTGATATAAAGCATAAGTCGGTATATTTGAATAACCCTATAGAGGTAAAAAAATATTTTATAAGAGTTGGAACAAGTAATCCGAGGTATTATAATAGATACATTAGGTTTTTCTCAAAGAAAATAGGACGGCTTGGAGAGGTTGCATAGATGGCCGAATGCGGCGGTTTGCTAAACCGTTAAGAGGGTGAAAACCCCCTTCGAGAGTTCGAATCTCTCCCTCTCCGCCATGACTTATCAGAGCGTTCCCGGATTCAATCGGGAACGC
>CAZYZC010000175.1:0-3141 GCA_964650985.1 uncultured Planctomycetia bacterium
ATTTTCTCAATTCCTATTACCCTGCTAACGAGAATCACTCAGGGGTTTATCGATCAGTTTGAGCCACTGCAGGTATATGTACTCCAGAAGCCTTCCTTTGTCCGAACCGTCTATGCGCTTAAAACGGACGCCTGTTTCGTAGTACCTGTCGTCATTTAAATGCACTTTCTGCCAAGCCACCTCGCACGAAGCGAAGATCGGGACGTTATCCCCGGGCACATCCATGGAAAGGTCTATCTCTTCGCCTTCCTTAAGCGGCCTTTCCAGTAAAACAAGGGCGCCTTCCTTGGATATATTCTTGACCTTTGAAGATGCCTTATACTTCCCTTTGGCTATGTCACAAAGGGCGCTCAGAGCCGTATCAAAGCGTAAAAACTTTCTTCTTTCGGTCACGCTCACCTCTTATTTTGTGTGATTATAATATATAAAAGCTTGAATTGCAACTAAAAAATAAGGGGATAAAATTTCTTTTATCCCCTTATTTCAACTAACCCAAATAGCAAGCCTTATGACTTAGCCTGCATTACGTACTCTGGTTCGATAACCGGGGTATAGCCTTCCGGTATCGGGAACGGGAATGTAACTGTTTCGTACACTCCAGCGCCGGTTCTGACTATCGTCATGCCAACGCCCTTCGCCAACCCGATCGTGATTCCGGACAGAACGTTATCTTCCACGCTCGTGTCGTATATGTTCTTAGGAAGCTCTATCCATCCTGTGACGACGTTAGCTAACCCCCTGTAAAGCTTCTTGCCCATATCCTGAGCATAACTTGCGGTGGCTATATTAACGATCATCAATATAGCTACACATATAATAATTCCCTTTATTAGATTCTTCATTGTCTCGATTCACCTCCTTCGCATTTAATTTGTTAAAGTATAACACACAAAAATAGCTTTGTCAAGGGCAGAAGCTCTACTTTCGCCTCTGCTTCTTCAGTATTTCTTCGACTAACTCGGTTATCCTCTCCCTGTCCTCCGGCCTTATGTCTATGAACTCTATGCCGGTATCGAACAGGTGGTCGCCCTTCTTGGCCTGGGACTTCTTGACCACCCAAACCACGGTTCCGCCGCACTTTATCGGAGGATTATCGCCGTCGTTTATGAAGAGCTCGAGATCCACCCCCTGGAAAAGGCCCAGGTCATCCTTTATAAGGACGCAGATGCCTCCCGCCCCGACGTTCTCTGTCTCTGTCGAGATGGTCTTAGAGGTGAGCCTCTTCTTTATCGATATGAGGCATTTATAATTCGCTCTCGGAAATTTCCGCCTGTTTATTCCGTCCCACATATGGTATCTCCTGTCGTTGTTCTGCGATGCGCGTATAGTATACATAATGGTATAAAGAATTGCAAGGCAAATTGAAAAATGAACAATGGCAAGAGATCAATGGGTGGCAAGAGAACAATGGGGACGGTTCCAATTATTTTATAGAAAAAGGAACATTGACTCGCATGACGAGCTCGTCTTTTTTTGTTCTTTTTCTTCGAAAATATGTGGATGTAAAATTTATAAACTTAATATAGTCATCCATCGACAACCACTTGTGCTGTTCCGGAAGACCACTGCCTATCGGCAATTTTAGTTTTTCCATATGTCTACTCGAGATTTCATAGCTCGCCGTTCATAGCCTTTAATATAGTTTGATATATCGCTTCGCTGCTATATTTAAAACACATTTCTTTGAACTGTTTACCATTGTAATCAACGTTATTGATTTTAATCAAGTTTACAATATCCGGTAAATCTTTCAAAATCCTGTTCTTTTGATTGTTTTTTATAGCATGAAGCTTTAGGGCTATTAAATGATTTACCGAAGGAATAACTAACTTCTCACCAACAACCTCGATCTCTTTCCCGTCTTTTATTATTTTCTCTCGCGTTGCCTTATCGACAATCATAAAATCGATATCTACAGTTTCTTTTTTGTTCGAAAACCGGATCGCGACATCTGTCGCGAATTCTTCCGCATATCCCGCAATAATCAGCGCATCTTTTATCTTTGCGAAATCTTCTTTAGTAATCAAAAAATCGATGTCGAGAGTATCGCGCGTAACCTTATAAAAGTTTATTGCGAAGCCGCCTATAAGAACGCATGGGACATCCGACTTCTTGGAGGCCCTTGAAACAAGATGGAACGCTTTTGAGTAATCCATGTAAATATTATACAGGCAAGCAGATAAAAATGGAAGTGCAATGTTCAGCAGTAACAATCTAAATAAAGTTTTCGGTTGCCATGGGACGCTTGGCAGGTGTATAATTCACCCATGTACCGCGAATTCTTCGGACTAAAGGAAAAGCCTTTCAACGTCACAAGCGACCCGAACTTTCTTTTTTTAAGCCACGTACATAAGGAAGCCCTCTCCCACCTTCTCTACGGTATCCGTGAGAAGAAGGGCTTTCTCGAGATAACCGGAGAGATCGGCGCCGGCAAGACGACGCTGTGCCGCGCGCTCTTAAGCCAGCTCGACAGGCATACGAAGACCGCCTTCATATTCAATTCAAATCTTCCGGAGCTGCAGCTCCTGCAGTCGATACTCGAGGATTTCGGGGTAACGGTGGAGAGGAAGAACAAGATCTCTCTCTTCAGGCAGCTTAATAACTTCCTGCTCGAGGAGGTTTCTCACGGCAATAACGTCGTCCTAATAATCGACGAAGCCCAGAATATAAAACCGAGGGTACTCGAAGAGATACGGATGCTGTCGAATCTTGAGACCGATACGGAGAAACTTTTTCAGATAATACTCGTCGGCCAGCCCGAATTGAAGCATAAGCTCGAGTCCCCCGCCCTGAAGCAGCTGCGCCAGCGGATAGCCGTCAGGTTCCATATATCCCCTCTCGAATCAGAGGAGGTCGAAAAATATATATATCACCGCCTGACCATAGCGGGATCGAAGGGAGACATACGCTTTTCTTCCGACGCCATGGACAGGATATGCTCATTCACCGGCGGCATACCGCGCGTTATAAATATGGTCTGCGATAAATCTCTTCTGGCGGCGTACGTGACGGCTACCAAGGATGTAACGCTGCCCCTAGTCGAGAATAGTATAAAAGAACTGGAAGGTATCCGTTGAGTCCCGTTAGACCTCTTAATAAAAATACTGTGAATAATTGCCGCATTCAATGTGTTAAAGTATG
>CAZYZC010000176.1:0-3138 GCA_964650985.1 uncultured Planctomycetia bacterium
AGCTCGGGTATCGCTATGGCGGGATGGGTATCGTTAAGCTGTATCGCGACTTTCTCAGGCAGGTCCTTCAGGTTCTTATTCTCCATCTTGAACCGCCGTATGATATCCGCCAAAGACGCGGCGGTAAAGAAGTGCTCCTGTTTAAGCCTAAGCTCCCTGCCCTGACTCAGATTGTCGTTTGGATAAAGGACCTTCGATATGTTTTCCGTCAGCACCTTATCATACACCGCGCGCTCGTAGTCGCCGTCGTTGAAGTAGTTTAAGTCAAACTCTTCCGAGCTCTTTGCCGACCACAGCCTCAGGGTATTCACGACATCGTTCTTATATCCGGAGATCGGTGTGTCGTAAGGCATCGCGACGACGTCGTCGGTGTCGACCCAATGGGCCCTCAAATCCCCTTTTTCATCCTTCTCTACATATGCCCTGCCGTAATAATGGACCTTCACCGCATACTCCAGCCTCTGGAACTCCCAGGGGTTGCCCTTCGACAGCCATTCGTCTGGAAACTCCACCTGGGCGCCGTTGATTATCTTCTGGTTAAATATGCCGTACTCGTACCTTATACCGTAGCCGTGCGCCGGGATGCCGAGGGTGGCCATGGAATTGAGGTAGCACGCCGCCAGCCTGCCCAGGCCCGCGTTGCCGAGCCCGGCGTCGGCCTCGCAATCCCTTATCTGTCCTATCTCCAGCCCCACATCTTTTAAGGCCGCTTCCGTCTCTTTATACAAGCCCAGATTCATCAGATTATTCCCGAGCAGCCTTCCTATCAAAAACTCCAGCGAGAAATAGTATACCCTCTTGTGGTTCTCATTATGATATCTCTGCTGGGTCGATATCCACCTCTCCACCAGCCTGTCCCTGACAGCGATAGCGGTAGCGAGAAAATCGTCATAGCGCGTAGCCGTATACCTGTCTTTTGCAAGCGCATATTCGCGGTTCGCTATGAAGGACAGTTCCATACCATTTTTGGTCATGTCCTTGAATATGGTTGAGGCGCCGAAATCTCTTTTTTGGCTCATATCATCCTTTTTCCTTTTATGACGCTTGCCCTGCATATGGAGTGGTCTCCGTATTTGGAGCGTATCTTATCAACGCTCGAATCTATATCCTTAAACTTTTTATCCGAATATTCGGCGAACATATCTTTTTCGCATTCACTCGCCGACAGTCCGGAAACCTTTATGCCGACAAGCCTTATCTTCTTAAACCTGAATTCATTATATAATTCTTTTGCCGCGTTGTAAAGGGAGTCTGTAATATTTGTATGCCCCGAGGCGGTAGCGGAACGCGTATATGTCTTGAATCCGGTCAATCTTATCTTGAGAGTTACGGTCTTTGCCTTCAGGGAACCCTTCCTCAGTCTCCCGGCGACCTTTTCCGAGAGCCCCATTATAGCTCCCGATATTATATTCTGATCGGAGGTGTCACTATCGAAAGTAAACTCGTTACTGATGGACTTCGCTTCGCGGTCAAAGACCAGCTCGCTGTCATCTCTCCCGTTTGCCATATTCCAGAAGGTATCTGCCGAAGAGCCTATCGCCTCCTTTATATGTTCCAACGGACGCCCGGCCAGATCGCCTATGGTATTCACGCCTATTGTCTTAAGCGCCTCTTCCGCCTTCGGGCCCAGGCCCCAAAGTTTACGCACCTCGAGGGGGCGCAGGAATTCGGCCAGCCCTCCGGGAGGCACCTCGACCAGTCCGTCCGGCTTGCGCAGATCGGATGCGATCTTGGCGGCAATCTTCGACGGGGCAAGCCCGATCGATGCCGTCAGCCCGGTCAGTTCCTTTATCCTGGACTTGATCAGCTTACAGGTATCGATAGGGGTCCCAAAAAGATGATAGCTGCCGGTTATGTCCAAAAAAGCCTCGTCTATACCTACAGGCTCAATATCCGGAGTAAATGAATATAATATCCTGTAAATTTCGTCTGATGCGGCGGAATACTTTTCCATGTCTACCGGAAGGAATACACCTTGCGGGCATTTGCGGTAAGCAGTGGATATCGGCATCGCGGAGTGGATGCCGAATTTCCTGGCTTCGTATGAACAGGCCGACACGACCCCCCGCCCCTTGCCGCCTTTGGGATCCGATCCCACTATCACCGGCTTTGAGCGGAGGCTCGGGTCATCTCTGGTCTCTACGGACGCGAAGAACGCGTCCATATCGACATGTACCACAAATTTTGCCACGCAAAATTTATGCCTACTACCGGAGATAGCCTTTTGGGCAGCGAAGTTTCTTTTTAACCTTTGAGCGATACGAGCGCCTTCTCATTTGCAGATGTCGCGATCACTATTTTGGACGGGCATCCGGACGGGCACGCCGTGCCGTAGATGTACCTTAAATCGATACCGTCCTTCGCGAGCTTGGCCGTCACCACCTTTAGCGCCCCGGGCTTATTCTCCACGTCCAGGATCAACACTTCGTTTTCCTTCATCCCCTTGTATCCGTTTTTCTCAAGGGCCTCTTTAGCGCGTAAGACGTCTTCGGCGACTATCATGATCTTCGCGTCATCACCTTCGGCATATCCGGCCACACCCTCGATATTTATTCCGTGGTCGGCGAGAACTTTCGAGATGTCGGCGAGTATGCCCGCCTTGTTGGGCAGGCTCACCACGAGCTCCCTGCCTAAAATCACATCCTTCAGCATATACTGCCTCCTTTCGAATTTTCGAAGAAAATTCGCTCTTGAGGCCGCGCCCTGGAAAAGCGGCCGAAAGATCTTATCCTCCTCATCGATCCAACGATATCTCCACTATCCCGTCTATCCTGAAATTCCGTTCTTCGTTCTTCATATGGCAGTGGGCTATCAAATATGAGCGGTCGTACCCGCTTCTTACTTCTTTCGGGGTTACTACCCTTTCGGTGATCGAATCGTTCCATACGGACTTGTATATTATATTTAGGCGCTTCTCTTCCTTTATAGCTTCTTCTATCAGCCGGATCCTGTAGTCCTTTACTTTTATGGCGGCCGGCGCCGCCTTCCGCGGAGTCCGGGTGTAGGCGATATCGGCTACGGTATCGACGCCCTCCCTCTTAAGCAGGGCGAGCTCCTTCCTGAATATCTTCCATGTCATCATGGCGTCGGCCAGAGCCCTGTGCTCTCCTTCGGAGTCTATACCGAGCGAGCTCGACA
>CAZYZC010000177.1:0-3137 GCA_964650985.1 uncultured Planctomycetia bacterium
AATCCGTCGTCGTAAGCACCGAGCCCTTATCTTCTGGCTTCACATAGTACGAGTGCACAAAATACATGTATGAGCCATCCGGCACTCCGGCTAGGATTTTTTTACTATCCGCTATACGCTCTACGCTATACGCTATATTATTCCACCCCATATGCGGCACTTTCAGGGCCCCGGGGCGGAACCGCTTTACCTCGCCGGCAAGAACTCCGAGGCCTTTTACTCCCGGAGCCTCTTCGCTCTTCTCGAAAAGAAGCTGCAGTCCCAGGCATAACCCCAGAAAAGGCTTTCCGCTTTTTATCGCCTCTTTTATCGGCTCGATGAGCCGGCGGCTTTTAAGCTCCTTTATCGCGTCGCCGAAAGATCCGACGCCCGGGAAGACGAGCTTGCCGCAGCCCTCTATTCCGCTGCGGCCGGAGACCACTCTGACCTTTCCGCCGGCGGCCTCAAGAGCCTTCTCGACCGAACGCAGGTTCCCCATTCCGTAATCGATGACCGCTATCATTTAATCGATCGTTCCTTTCGTCGACGGCACGCCCTTGCGCCTGGCGTCTATGCCGGTCGCTTCGTCGAGCGCTATGCCGAGCGCTTTAAATATGGCCTCGAGGACATGATGGGTATCATCGCCCGAATATATCTCCACATGCAGGTTTATGGCGGCGCACTTCGCGAAGGTATCGAGAAAGTCCTTCCCGTCCGCCAGAGAATAGTTCTCCTTCGCGTCGAGCGAGGACGCGTAGGGCGGAACCTTCCATACGAAGGCATATCTGCCGCCAATATCCACCATGACCTTGGCGCTGGCCGTATCCATCGGGACCTCTTTCGACCCGAAGCGTTTTATGCCGGAGCAATTTCCCAAAGATTCCTTAAAGGCCTTCCCCAGACATATCGCGACATCTTCATTGGTGTGATGGGTGTCTACCTTGAGGTCGCCTTTAGCCTTGAGCGTCAGGTCGAAGAGTCCGTGAAATACGAAGAGCGTGAGCATGTGATCGAGAAAACCGATCCCGGTATCGACATCGACGCCTCCCTTACCGTCTATCGTGAGCTTCCCGTTTATATCCGTCTCTTTGGTCTTGCGCTTTATGTTTGCAACTCTTTCTTTCTTTGGCATCTTCTCTCCTTTTTTACAAACCAGGTGTGTAAATACTTTACCAACTGCTTTCACACCTGGTTTGTAAACTTTAATCAAACCTTACCTTCACCGAATCCAGGTGTTTCGAAAGCCTCTCTATTCCGGCGACTTTTTCGAGCGGCTCGCGTACCTTCTCGAGCGCCCGCTTCGTGTATGATATTATGTGCGAACTCTTGTAAAAGTCCGAAAGGCTCAGGCCCGAAAAGAACCTTGCGCTGCCGCCCGTGGGCAGGACGTGGCTCGGGCCGGCCACATAATCGCCGACCGCGACCGGAGTATAGGGCCCTAAAAATATGGCGCCGGCGTTCGTTATCTTCGCCGCTATCTTCTTCGGGTCGTTGGTCATTATCTCGAGGTGTTCGACAGCCAGCTTATTCGCGACATCGGCGGCCTCGTCCATATTGCGGACGAGCACTATATAACCGTTAATATCCGCATCCTTGAATATCCTCGCCATCCTCTTCGAATTGGTTATGAGTATCGACAGCCCCATAAAGTGCTCGGACTGGGCCTCAAGATCCGCCCTTATAAAACTCGTGTTCGACATCTGGTTGGCTATTATGGCGACCTCTGTCGGCCCCGCCAGCATATCTATGTCGCAATAGCCGAATACCTGGCGTTTGGCTTCGGTAACGTAGGCGTTGCCCGGGCCTACTATCTTATCCACCCGCGGTATGGTCTTCGTCCCGAAAGCAAGCGCCGCTATGGCCTGGGCTCCTCCGACCTTGTATATCTCGTCGACCTTCAACAGGTTCGCCACTACCAGTATATGCGGATCGACCGACTTATAGCTGTTGGGCGGCGTGACCAGGACTATCTTCCTGACGCCCGCCATCTTTGCCGGTATCACGGTCATATATACGCTCGAGACCAGCGGCACGGTGCCGCTCGGGACATATACGCCCACCGTATCCAGCGGCGTTATCTTCTCCCCCAGCATCACCCCGTCTTCATCCTTTATCTTCCAGGACTTCTTTATCTGCTTCGAATAGAACTTGTTGATGTTATTGAGCACCACCTTGAGCGTGGAAACGAAGTCCGGGCTTATATCCTGATACGCCCCGGATGTCTCGCATTCCGTAACCTTAAGGTCCCTGGCGGAAAGTTTTACGCGGTCGAACTTCCGGGTGTACTTTATTACCGCGTCATCCCCGTAACCGCGCACGTTGTCGACTATCTTGCGCACCGACCCGGATACGCGTTTATTGCGCCACGAATTCCTGTCGCAAAGTTTCTGGAATTGTTTCGATCCGACCTTTACAAGCCTCATAATAACTTCTCCTTTATGATCTCCAGAGCCCTGCTATAAGCGGCATCCAGCTTCGACGGGTCCTTGCCGCCGCCCCGGGCAAAGCCCGGCTTTCCGCCGCCGGAGCCGTCTATGATCGCGGCTACTTCTTTTGCCAGAAAAGACGCCTTCAGGTCCTTATTCACCAGGTCCTCCGTCAATACGATAATAAACGATGCCTTATCTTCCGCCATTACCGTTGAAAGCACTATAGCCGCCGATTTCTCTTTGTCCTTTATCCTGTCGCTCAATATCCTTAGGCCTTCCATATTCATATCTTCCATGTTCTCGATTATTACCTTCGACCGGCCCACGATCTTCGCGCGGCCGAGGATGGCATCTATGTTTTCAAGCTCTTTTTTCAGCCGCGCGTCAAGGCGCTTCTTCTCCGCTTCCTTCTGTATTTCAACCTTGAGCTTTAAGCTTTTGGCCGCTTCAAGTTCCTTGACCCACTCTTCGGCGGCCCTTCCGGTCAGCGCCTCTATCCTGCGGACCCCGGAAGCTATCGAGCTTTCGCTTGTTATCCTGAAGGTACCTATATCCCCGGTATTATCGGCGTGAGTGCCGCCGCAGAGCTCTTTCGATACATCTCCTATCGTCACCACCCGCACCTCGTCCTCGTACTTCTCCCCGAACAAAGCGGTCGCGCCGTCACGCCTGGCTTCTTCCAGACCCTTTATCGTCTTCTCGACTTTAATACGGTTCTTTATATTGCCG
>CAZYZC010000178.1:0-3132 GCA_964650985.1 uncultured Planctomycetia bacterium
CCCCCGCCTCGGTGCTACTAATAGCCGTGGCGGGGGATGACGGCCCCTTCCATGGGGCCTAGTTCCGCAGGTTCCCGTTTTTCTACGAACAAAAGGCCGACCCATTAGATTAAGGCGAAGGGGAATATTTTCAGTGCGAGCATAACTCCTGTCTTGGGGTTTTTAAAATACCGGGGGAATTTAATTATGCTGTTTAAGGATTGCCGCGTGGATTAAAAATAATTGTTAAAGAGGTCGACGACTTTAGACCAGAGGGTGCGGGCGGGATTGCCGTGCTCGCGGATGTCGGCCATGTGTTTTCCGTAGGCGTATCTGACGAGCCCGATAGCTGTCGCCAGGCGGACGCTGTCTATGCTCGATATATCGCCTTTTATATCCTTCGCCGCGCCCATCCTGGCCGGACAGGCGAGTTTCGATTCGGCAAGCTCGATTATGCCGTCCGCGAAAGTCAGGCCGCCGGTAAGCACTGCCGATCTTATATTCCCGCCGGCGAGGCGGTAGGAGTCCATCTTTTCGGATATCTTGGCCAAGGCCTCTCCGAGCACCGCGCTTGCGGCCGGACTATCGGCCATATCGCGGGCTCCGAGCGGGATTATCTCGAAAGCCTGAAGAGTCCCCTTTTCAAATATGCCTGCCTCGGTCATGGAGTCGCCTATATCTATGAGTATCGTTCCGCCTTTTCTGTCATCGTCACTCAGAAGGCTGACACCATCGGCTATCGCGGTGAATACGACTTCCTTTACATCATACCCGGCGGAACTTACGCACTTGTATATGTTCTGTATGAGGTTCGACTCCGCTGTTATTATATACGCCTCGCAGAAAAGCCTAGAGGCGTATAATCCTAGAGGATTCGAGACGGGAATATTATCGTCTACAGAAAAATTATGGACTATCCTGTGTATTATATCCCGGTCAAAAGGAAGGTGTATCGTGGCCGCCGCGTTTACGCATCTGGCCATATCCATCTTGGTGACCTCGCGTCCGCGCAGGGAAATCGGTATCATGCCGCGCGAAGCGGCTCCTTTGATGGACGGAGCGCTTATGCTTACGTATATATCCCCGGGCTTAGCCGAAATCTTCCGAGATATTTTTGCCAACACCGCTCCGACCGATACTGTGGTCTTGCCGAGATCGGCGAAAAGCCCTCTGGATACTCCTGACGAAGGCTCGGTCACCTGACTCAGTATCTCGAAATTACCGGACTTATCTATGGCAGCCGATACAGCTGATACTTTCGAAGAACCGATATCGAGCCCGGTCACTATCTTCATTCTATTCATCTTTTGGCCCTATCACGACATCCTGCGTCGATACGTCTATATATTTTATCTTATCCCTGGAAAGCCGTCCGTCGCGAAGGACGCGCTCAAGAAGATATAATCTGTCGTCAAAATTTTCCGAACCGACGAACGCCTTTATGCCGCTCTTCATCACAAACGATATATTGCTTAAGTTCGAGACATCGATAGAGACCGGACCGGTCTCGGAAAGATACTTTGAAGTCCTTATGCTTCTCAGGAGCTCCAGCGCCATCTTTATTCTGCCGGAGGAGCTCTGCTTCCCCGTCCTACGGTCATACTTTACGCTTACGCCGTCTATGATAGGCAGGTCTTTAGTATACGCCCCTCCCACGCTGGGCATGACGAATCCTTCGTCATCTATCGGATAAAGCTTGGAATCGCGCACAACTGCGACCGGCCGCGCGAATTTTACCGCTATATTAAGCCTGTCGGGAAGAGCCAGTTTTACCGATATGTCGTTTGAGTCCGGATAGATCCTTCTTAGCGACTCGGCTATCCCTTTAAGAGGAACGCCGAATACATTCCTTCCGCCGTATGCTTTTATTATCTGGCTGTTTATCGACTGCCCGACTGTCGGAACCAGGAACAGACTATCCGTCTTAACAGTCTTTAGTTTAAAATAGTCTGACCCGTAAAGAAAAGTCCTTAAGAACAGCGACAGCACGAACACAACGCCGATCATCATCACCGCCGATAAGGCGATTCTGGATAGCGAATCTCTGGCTCCCGCAAAGCCGGAAGACGTCCTTGTTTTTTTGTATTTTTTTTGCGCCACTATCGGGTCTCCGTATTTTTTCTATGCTCGTTCACGGCATCTTTAACAAGTTTGACGCAGAGTTCGGAGAAGCTTATCCCCGCCGCTCCGGCGGCTTTAGGCAGAAGACTTCTGTCCGTCATGCCCGGTATGGTATTTACCTCTAAAATGAATATCCTTCCGGACTTATTCATCATCATGTCGACCCTGGAAAACGACCTGCATCCAAGCGCAGTATGCGCCATCTCAGCCAATTCGCAGGCTACCCTGGAAGCCCTGGCGTCTATTGGCGCAGGAACCAGATAACGGGTATCGGGAGCGTTATATTTAGCTTCATAATCATATACGCCGCTTCCCGGAACTATCTCGATTACCGGAAGAGCCCTGTCTCCGAGTATACCTACGGTAAGCTCTCTGCCGTCTATATGCTCTTCTATTATAACCTCATCCCCGTATCGAAACGCATCTTCCATGCCCTTTTTTAGCGAAGATCCGTCGCGGGCTATCGAAAGGCCTATACTCGACCCTTCAAACCGGGGCTTGACAACAAGCGGCCATCCTAACTTTTCGACGGCTTTAAGGCCGCTGTCGGCGATATTCTTAAAAACATCCTTCTTAAGAACGGCGTATGCCGGAGAAGGTATCGAGTTTTCCGAAAATATTTTCTTCGAAGCTATCTTGTCGAGCGCCAGTCTCGATGCTTCAACTCCGGACCCGGTATAGGGAACATCGGCGTCTTCCAGCATCTTTTGGACCGTGCCGTCTTCGCCGAATTTGCCATGCAAGGCTATAAATGCCACATCCATCCCGACCGACCCGATTATATCATGGATATCGCGGCTTAAGTCCAGCAAAACAGCGTCCAGCCCGGCGCCGATAAGAGCCCCATATACGGATCTGCCGGACTTAAGGCTGATATCGCGCTCGTTAGACGGCCCTCCGCAAAGCACCGCTATTTTTCCTAATTTCATCTCTTTTCCATCTTCAATTTTATCTTTAAATTTTAAATTTTGCATTTTTAATTTTATACAACCTTTATCTCCAATTCAAGATCTATGCCGTAATTATCCTTGA